>SVRO01000008.1 GCA_015064795.1 Oscillospiraceae bacterium
CTTCCCACAAGGCCGACCATTCGCGAGGAAACGGTGGCAAAGAAGAAGCCGAAGATCACGATGATGAGTGCGCCAACGAAGGGAACGGGGATAATATCCACGATCCAAATAACAAGCGTAAGGATAAGAACGCCGAGGATAACGAAGAGGAAGTTCATATCCTTTTCGGTGCGCTTTGCGGTGCCGTTTGCCTTGAAGGAAAGGCCCTTGATGGCGTCGGCAAAGGTCTTCACGATAAGCGGCATGGATTTGATAAGGCTGATAAAGCCGCCTGCCACGAGTGCGCCCGCACCGATATACTTGATGTAGTTGCTCCAAATGCCGTAGGCACCGCCTGCCGCGAAGGTTGTCTGTACGGCATCGCCGCCGAAGAATACGATCAGCGGGATCAGCACCAGCCAAGCAAGGATGCCGCCGCTGAACATGAAGGACGAGATGCGGGGGCCGCAGATATAACCAACGCTCATAACGGCGGGATAGATCTGCGTACCGATGGTGCCGGCAAAGCCCTTGAAGGTGACGGCAACCTCGCCTGCAACGACCTTAAGGCCGTCAATGATGAACTTAAAGAGAGCCGCAAAGCCCATGCCCGCAAACACGGTTTTGGCGCTTGCACCACCCTTTTCGCCGGCCAAAATAACCTCGGAGCAGGCCGTTCCTTCGGGATAGGGAAGAATGCCGTGCTCTTTTACGATCAGTGCATTGCGAAGCGGAACCATAAAGAAGATACCGAGGAGTCCGCCGATCACGGCGATGAGCGTGATCTCAACAATGCTTGGGGTTTCAGCGATCACGCCCTCAGATGCCCAAATAAAGAGAGCGGGAAGTGTGAAGATGGCACCTGCCGCCAAGGATTCACCCGACGAGCCGATGGTCTGCACCATATTGACCTCAAGAACCGAGTTTCTGCGGAGAATCATTTTGATAATACCCATGGCAATAACGGCCGAGGGGATCGAGGCCGAGACCGTCATACCAACCTTGAGGCCGAGATATGCGTTTGCCGCTCCGAAGATGACCGCCAAAAGCATACCGACGATAATGGAGGTCACGGTAAGCTCGGGCGTGATCTTTTCTGCCGGAATATACGGCTTAAAGTTGTTTTGGTTGTCCATAATTACCTACCTAAAATATAATGTTTTATATATTATATCATATATATAGAGAAAAATCAACAATTTTACACCAGAAATTACGGGTGGCAAGAATTTTCTTGTCACCCGTAATTTTATAGCCGAACTCGTACGGTTTATAGCAGAAGTGTCAGTGGTGGAATGGTTAGAAAGCATAATAGCGTACTGAGAAGCACACAGTTTGCCGAAAGCTCGGCGTCGCATTGATGCAGCTCGGCAAGATTGAAGACGGCCGACGCACAGGGCGTTGCCGAAAGGATCAACATACTTGCTTTGAAGGCGTACGGCAAGGGAAGAAGCTTGACGGCAAAGAAGGTAAAAAGCGGAAAAAGCACCAGCTTGCCGAGCGTGATCACATAAACGCTTGGACGCGCAAAAAGCTTGGGGAGCGAGACTGCCGAGAGTCGAATGCCGAGAATGAGCATACAAAGCGGTGTGCTCATGTTGCCGAGTACGCTAATACCGTTTACGAGGAGCGGTGGCAAAAAGCCTTTGGCACCCATCAAATAAAGGGGGAAGCCAACGGCCAGACCAAGCATGGTTGGATTCAACACGGCGGATTTTAGGGACATATATTTTTTCTGACCTGTCAAGCAGAATACGCCGACAGTAAAGAGAAGAATATTCATCGAGACACTGTAGACCGCCGAATAGGATGCAACCTCGGGGTTGTTCGGCAGAAGCGCGCGTACGATGGGGAGGCCGAAAAAGCCGACGTTACCAAGCACCATGCCGACGGTCATCAGGCGGTATTTCGGTTGGGCGCTCTTTTTGCGGATCGCCAAATAAATCAGCAGCATAAACGCGGCCTGCAAAATGAGTGTGAGGACGAAGAAAAGACCCATGTACGCAAGTCCGTCCGCGCTGTAGTCGATCGATAAAAGCGATGAAAGGACGAGGCAGGGCATGCAAACATAGATAAGAACCGCCGACATCGTAGGAAGATGCGCGGTCGAGGTTTTCTTCAGTTTTCCGATCACAAAGCCCGGGAGAATATAAAAAAGCGTGATCAGAACGTTACCAAGCGATATTTCAAAGCTCATGATAAGTAACCTTTCCCATGAATGTAAAAGAAAAATGCCGACGGAACGTCGGCTGATTTTTCTTGTATCCCTATCGTTTACGAAACGACGATATACATGACGACAACGGAGATGACAAAAAGAACGGCAACAATAGCTGTCCATCTGGCAAGTCTCTTTTCGTTTCTCGTTGCTTTGCCCTTATTGAAGAACGTATCCGCGCCGCCGCCGATTGCGCCCGAAAGCTTCTTGTCCTTGCCGGACTGTGCCATAATCGCAATAACAAGGAAAAGAGCCATTGCGAGAAGCAAAATACCGAAAATGATCTCGATCATGATTGAACCCTCCATGAGATTTCCAAGTGTCAAAGACACATTTTTTCATATGCCCAAATATTGTATCACACTTTCCTTAAAAAATCAAGAGGTTTTGTAAAAAAAATATAGAAACAGGGATTTTTTATCCAAAAATCGATTCACTTCTTGCACTTTTTTCCCGTGTGTGTTACAATAGAAGAGAGGTGAGAAAATGCGCGTTGTACTCTTTGCTCTAAACGGCTCCTTTGCTCATACCTGTCTTGCACTTCGGTGTCTTCGGCGACCGCTTGAGGCGGCAGGCTTTGAGGTGCTTTTGATTGAGAAAAATCTGAAAGACCGTCGTGACGAAGTCTTGCAAAGCTTGTATGCGGCAAAGGCGGATATCTATAGCTTTTCCTGTTACATTTGGAATATTGAGGAATCGGTGGCACTTGCTGAGGATCTTGCGGCACTTTTGCCGAACGCCAGTATCCTTTTTGGCGGCCCCGAGGTTTCCTTTGACACCGAGCGTTTTTCTTCCCGCCCTTTTATCGACTGTGTGGTGTGCGGTGAGGGCGAGGATGCTGTGCGCGAGCTTTGCGAGCGCATAAAGCGCGGAGAGGAGCTTCCTCGCATTGTTCGTGCGAGCGAGCCCGACGTGATGGGGGACGAGGGCATTTTGTATCGTGACGGCGACTATCGGGCGGGAGAGATGCTCTATTACGAATCCTCGCGCGGTTGTCCGTACCGTTGCGCGTACTGTCTTTCGTCGGTTGGCGGAAGACTTCGCGCAAAGACCGTCGCAGCGGTGCTTGCCGACATGGAGGCCTTCGAGAAGCTATCGGCCGACATTAAGGTCATTAAATTCGTGGACCGCACCTTTAATTTTGACGCGGCGCGTGCCAACGCCATTTGGCGTGCGCTTCTCGACGAAAAATTTACGAAAAACTATCATTTTGAGATCTGTGCCTCGCTTTTGAACGAGGAGAGCTTTGAGATTCTGCGGCAATTCCCTAAGGGAAAGCTTCAGCTGGAGATCGGGCTTCAAAGCACGAATCCCGAAACGCTTGCCGCTGTAGCCCGTCACGTTTCGCCCGAGAGGGTGATCGAAGCGACGCGGCGGATACACGAAATGGGAAATATTCACGTGCATCTCGATTTGATTGCGGGCCTGCCGTGCGAGAGCTACGCGCGCTTTGGGCAGTCTTTTAACGAGGCTTATTTTTGTGCCGACATGCTCCAGCTCGGCTTCCTCAAGCTTTTACATGGAACGGCACTTCGCCGCGACGCCGAAAAATACGGTTATATTTTTATGGCAAAGGCTCCCTATACCGTGCTTGCGACCAAGTGGATCTCGCGCGACGAGCTTTACCGGCTTTCAAAAATTGCCGATCTTTTGGATCGTTTTTATTCGAGCGGAAAATTTGCGCAGTCACTGGATTTTGCCGTGCGGCTCGCGCCCTCACCCTTTGCCTTTTACGAGGGGCTGCTTGCGCACCTGGAGGCAAGCGAAGGGCGAGACATTCGCAAGCTTTCGCAGACCAATGCCTTTCGTGTTTTCTATCGTTATGTCGCTACCTTCACAGAGGGGGGCGATTTAGCCACTTTTGAAGAAAAATTGCATGCAGACTATGCCGCACACGAAGCACGGCGTATGCCCTATTCGGTGATTGGCGGCAAGAAAGAGAAAAAATAGGGCGGTTGCTGTAGCAACCGCCCGAAAGGGAAGTCAATTATTTGCCGTTTACGATAGCTTCGGTATCTCTTGCGATCATAAGCTCCTCGTTGGTGGGGATCATGTAGATCTGAACGCGCGACTTATCGGTAGAAAGCTTGGTTACGCCGCTACGACCGAAGGTCTTATCGTTGAGCTCCTTGTCGTAGTCGATGCCGAAGTATTCCATGCCGTCAAGTGCCATAGCACGAAGGGAAGCGGTGTTTTCACCGATACCTGCCGTGAAGACGATCGCATCCAGACCGCCCATAGCTGCGGTGTAAGAACCGATGTACTTCTTGATCTGATAACCGAGAATGTCCATAGCAAGCTTTGCCTGCTTGTTGCCGTCAGCGATTGCTGCCTCAAGGTCGCGGCAGTCCGAGGAAACCTCGGAAACGCCAAGGAAACCGCACTTCTTATTCATGAAGTCGTTCATCTGGTCGGGCGTGAAGCCTTCCTTGTTCATGATGAAGGGAACGATGGCGGGGTCCATGTCACCGCAACGGGTGCCCATGATAACGCCGGCAAGGGGCGTGAAGCCCATCGAGGTATCGATAACCTTACCGTCCTTCACGGCCGAGATCGAGGAACCGTTGCCAAGGTGGCAGGTTACGATCTTGGTGCCCTCTGCCTTGCCGCCGAGAAGCTTGATCATTTCGCCTGCAACGTAGCGGTGCGAGGTGCCATGTGCGCCGTAACGGCGGATGGCGTAATCCTTGTACATACGGTAGGGAATGCCGTACATATATGCCTCCTCGGGCATGGTCTGATGGAAGGCAGTGTCAAAAACGAGAACCTGAGGGGTGTTCGGCATAACGTCAAGACAGCCCTGAATACCCTGAAGGTGTGCGCCGGTATGGAGAGGCGCAAGATCGCGGCATCTCTGATCAAGGGTGTCGAACACCTCCTTGGTGAGAAGAACCGACTGCGAGAACCAAGGACCGCCGTGCACGATACGGTGACCGACGGCGTGGATCTCGTCCATGCTCTTTACGCAGCCGTGCTCGGCGCTGAGAAGTGCCTCCACGACGTACTTCATTGCTTCGGTGTGATTGGGCATCGGTACCTTTGCGGCATATTCCTTGCCAAGAAGGAGCTGCTTGTGAGTGATGGCACCGTCAATACCGATTCTTTCGCAAAGACCCTTTGCGACAACGGTATCGTTCGAGGTGTCGAAAAGTTGATACTTGAGAGAACTACTTCCCGCGTTTACCACGAGTACATTCATGTTTCTATCCTCCACTTAAAAATATATTGACATATAATTATACTACAAAAAATTTCCTTTTTCAAGAGGTTTTTCAAACTTTTACGGAAGAAGAGGAGACAAAAATGAAAATAAGCGGCATTATATGCGAATACAATCCCTTTCACACGGGACACGAATATCTAATAAAGGAAGCAAAAAAGAGGTCGGACGCGGTGGTCTGCGTGATGAGCGGGCATTTTACCCAGCGTGGCGAGGCGGCCATTGCCGACAAATTTGTGCGGGCAAAAACGGCACTTCTTGGTGGTGCGGACTTAGTGCTTGAGCTTCCCTTTCCGTTTTCGGCGGCAAGTGCATCCTATTTTGCGGCAGCCGGCGTAAAGCTTCTGTCTATGGTGGGGGCGGACAGGCTTGTATTCGGTTCGGAGAGTGGCGAAATCACGCGTCTTTTGACGCTTGCTGATCACTTGCTTTCCGCGGATTTTGAGAAGAAAAAAGAGAAGATGATGGCGAGTGAGGGAAGTGCTCTCGCTCATTTTGGAGCGCTTCTTGGCGAGAGGGAGCGGCTCCTCCCCAACGATATTTTGGCAGTGGAATATTTGCGTGCAATCAAAAAAGAAGGACTTCCTATGGAAGCGGTTGCCGTTTCGCGTGTGGGCGACGGCTTTTTGCAAAAGGAGTTGGGAGACTCGCCCTACGCCTCGGCCACGGCGCTTCGCCAAAGCTTGTATCTGGGGGACCTTGCGGCTATGGAGACGTATATGCCCAAGTATTCTTTGGCAGAGCTGAAGGAGGCACTTACGCGAGAGGAGGCACCTGTCACGACGGAAAATGCCGCGCGTGCCATTCTCGGCTTTTTCCGATTGATTGCGCCCGAAGCGCTTTCCGAGATCGCGGGACTTGGAAATGGGCTTGAACAGCGGATTTGCGCAAGTGCCAAGGAAAGCCGCGATCTTGCGGAATTTTTGCAAAAGTGTGCCACCAAGCGTTATACCGATGCCGCCATTCGCCGCGCCATCCTTGCAGCCATGACGGGCGTGACCTATGCCGACCTCGATCGCGGTGCGGTCTACACGACGGTGCTTGGTGCAAACGCTACGGGGCGCGCGCTTCTTGCCTCGCTTCGGAAAAAGAAGCTTCCGCTTTTGACCAAGCCCTCGGATGTCGAGGTGCTTTGTCTCGCGTTCCCCGAAAAGAAGGACGCGATCTTGCGGCAGGCGGCACTTTCGGAGAGTGCCGACGCGCTCTATTCGCTTTGTCTGCCGAGAGTAACGGAGGCAGGGAAATATCTTCGTTCGGGTGCCGTTATGCTATAAACGGGAGAAGTCCTGCGTCCGAGCACAGCGTTTCGGCGTTCCAAAGCAAAAGTGTGCCCGCGTATTCCTTACGTTCAGCGATCTCATTCAGCATTTCATAAGAGGCACCGCGGACATAGCGTGTGTCGAGAAGCTCGATGTCAAAATGCCGCGCCAAAAAGGGCACGAGGCAGTTGGCATAGCTATCTTTTATTACGAGCAAAAGCGGGCGGTTTTCCGTTCCGCTTTTTGTGACGCGAAGATGCGAAAAATTGCCGCCGAGAAAGCTTGCGTAGGGGTCGGCCGAGTTTAATTTTTCGTCTCGGTAAAAGCCTTGAAGCTCCTCGCCCGTCGAGAGATCGGTGACGGTGAAATCCTCATCTCCTTCAAAGCGATAGCGAATGATACGGTCGGTTTTTTTTATGGGAAAGAGCGAAGCGGAGGCACTGGTGCCGAGAAAGTCCTCTTTTGCGATTTCTTCCCGAAAGGAATTTTTAGGAAGCGGCGTGTAGCCGAGCGATTCTCCCAAAAATTCATAGGCGTAATAGGCCCCGAGCGTTGTCCAATGGTGGTCGGTGCGGTACCATACGGCCTCGCCGCGTGAAGCTTTCTCGGCAAGGATAACGGTAAGCGGTGAGGGGGTGAGAATTTCCCATGGCGCGTCGGCGGCTTCTTTGGGGTAACCCTTCGGAAGCTTGGTGGTGAGAACGTCGATGGCGCGCGGTGCATAAAGCGTGACCACGGGCTTGTCCCACGCCAAAAGATGCACCGCTATAGCCTCTGACGCCTGTTTGTTTTGAGCCAACATTTCACGGTCGCAATTTTCCAAACGCTTGATTTGGTAAAAATCTCTGCCGAAAAACACGTTTCCGTTTTGACGCTTGCCCGACAAAAGCTCGCAAGTCGACTTGATCTGCAAAAGATTTTTGCGAAAAGGAAAGCGGTCGGCATAAAATTTGCCAAGTCCTGCAAAATAGCTCCCGTCGGTTATCCCTTCAAGCGAGAATGTGGGAAACGAGGAAAGCATACGGTTTTCGATGGGAGAAAAATCCGCCACGGGAAAGCTTATCATAAGAACGGTGGGAAGCACCAAAAAGAGCGCAAATAACAAACATAAAAAACGCTGGCTTTTCATAACAATCTCCTTAATCTATAAGTGTATGTAACGAAATTGATGTTTATCGGGATCTTGGAGAACGATGTGGGGCTCTGCCCCACGCCCCGCAAGTTTTTGAAAAAACTTGACTAAAACTTTTCTCGCATGGGTATGTGCAAGCTTCACGTCATTTTGAGCCGCGTGTAGCCCACGCGCAGAAAAGAGAGCGAGCTCTCTTTGTCTGCCGCGTGGCTCGCGGCGTATATGTTCTTCTCGCTTTAGCGAGAAGAACCAAAATGACTCGGAGCCCCTTTACAATAAAGTTTTTGCAAACTTTGTAGTGAAAATTTCCAGAAAAGTTTTTGAGGGTGGTAGGGAACTTTTTTCAAAAAGTTCCCTACACGTTCTCTCCCCGATAAATCAAAATTTGAAAATGTAACGGTGGCGAAAACAAAAGAGCAGAAACCCAAGGCTTCTGCTCTTATTTTTTGTTTTTGGGGGTTAATTCATACGCACGGTAACGACAAAGCCATTTTGGTTATCACCCGAGGTCTCGAAGAAAAGTGCGCCTTCGGGAACGGGGACGCTCGTCATATCGCCGCCCGTTGCTTCGACGTAGTACATTTCATAACTTGCGCCGTCTGCCGCGGAAATTTTGAGTGCATGGGTTTTTCCCTCGGCAAAGGCATGCTCGTCACGAAGCAATTTCAAGAAATCGCTAAGTCCTACGTTGTTTTCGTGCATATAGGATGCGGCGGGGATGCCGACGTAACGGAGGTGGTGATAACGCTCACCCGACTGTTCGGGCGTTTGCATCACAAAGCCGTATTTGTAGTAGTTAGCGAACACCCATTCGAAATCCGAGGATGCCGCAGAGTCGTTCAGGGCGTAATGCTTGCCGTCGATGGTGTAGACCGAAAGATCAAAGGCAAGACCCGTGACGTGATCGCCTGTGGCGGACGCGTCGTAGGCGCGGCTTACGAACAGATCGTTATTGCCCGTGCGATTGTAGAAATCGTCGGCCAATTTATTCAGTGCCGTAAGCGTTTCGGCCGAAAGCTTGGGGTAAATATCGGGCGTATAGTAGGAATACGTGGGCTTCGAGCTTCCGCTGGGGCTCGGGAACTTGGTGCGTCCCGAATAGATCTCCACGAAATCAGCCTCGGGGGCGGTATAAGCGTGTGTAGCGTCAACGAAGATCAAGCTGCCCGCATGAATCTGCGATTTGTCGCGCATTTCCATATGGAACGCATCAAGATTCGGCGGCTCTACAAGCTCGGTGGTATCGGTTCCCGAAACGGCAGGATCACTCGTTTCGTTCGCTTCGCCTCGGTCGATCGCGTTTTTGAAAACCAAGATGGCAACCAAGATCAATACGATAATGATAACCACAAAGAGCGCAAAGACGATCTTTTCCTTCTTTTGTTGTTCGTACTGTCTGCGCTGTTTCTCTTTGGCAAGGCGTGCGTCTCTGTAATTGACGGTGGAAAAAGGTCTGGTGGTTCCATTTTGAGAAGTTGGCTTTTTCGGCGTTCTGCCGCTATTTCCTGTTCCTGCCATGGCGAAGCTCCTTTCACGAAGATTTTGTCACGAAAATTTTTGGTTGGAATCAGTCCTCAAGAGCGTCCTTGATCGAGAAGTCCATACGGCCCTTCTTATCAAGGCCCATATACTTCACCTTTACGGTGTCGCCGAGAGCGAGAACGTCCTCAACCTTGTCGATGCGGGTCTTGGCGATCTTAGAGATGTGAACGAGGCCTTCCTTGCCGGGCGCGTACTCGACAAATGCGCCGAACTCCTTAATGCCCGTGACCTTACCCGTATACACAGCACCAACCTCGGGCTCGAACACGATCGCGTCGATGCAAGCCTTGGCTGCAACGGCCTGTGCGTCGTTCACGGCGGCAATGTGGATGGTTCCGTCATCGTCGATGTCGATCTTGGCGCCCGTGTCGGCTACGATCTTCTGAATGACCGCGCCGCCCTTACCAATGACCTCGCGGATCTTGTCGGGGTCGATCTTCATGGTGGTCATCTTGGGTGCATACTTAGAAACCTCTGCACGAGGTGCGGGGATTGCCTTAAGAATGACTTCATCAATAATATAGTCTCTGCCTACGTGCGTCTGGTCCAGTGCGGCGCGAATGATCTCGGGCGTAAGGCCGTCGATCTTCAGGTCCATCTGGATCGAGGTGATACCCTTATGCGTACCTGCTACCTTGAAGTCCATGTCGCCGTAGAAGTCCTCAAGACCCTGAATATCGATCATGGTATCCCAGCTTCCGTCCTCGGCCGTGATAAGACCGCAGGAGATACCCGCAACGGGAGCCTTGATCGGAACGCCAGCGTCCATAAGTGCGAGCGTGGATCCGCAGACCGAGCCCTGCGAGGTCGAGCCGTTCGAGGACAGAACGTCCGAAACCAGACGGATCGCGTAGGGGAATTCCTCCTCGGAGGGAAGAACGGGGATGAGAGAACGCTCAGCGAGTGCACCGTGGCCGATCTCACGACGGCCGGGGCTTCGAGTGGACTTTGCCTCACCCGTGGAGAAGCCGGGCATATTGTAGTGGTGCATATATCTCTTGGAGGTCTCGTTGTCGATACCGTCGAGCATTTGTGCCTCGGAAAGCGTACCGAGCGTTGCGGCGGTAAGCACCTGTGTCTGACCTCTGGTGAAAAGACCGGTTCCGTGAACGCGGGGAAGGAGACCTACCTCTGCGCCAAGGGGACGGATCTGATCCATACGTCTGCCGTCTACGCGCTTCTTGTCTACAAGGAGCCAGCGACGAACGATCTTTTTCTGAATCTTATAGATAAGCTCGTCCATCTGCGTGGGGAGGTCGGGATATTCCTCGGTGAACTTCTCAAGGATGGCGTCCTTAATGGGAACCATCTTCTCGTCGCGGACGTTCTTATCGTCGGTGTCAAGCGCCTCCATAACGTCCTTCTCGCAGAAGTCGAAGATCTTGTCGAACATATCGTGATCAAGCTCACAAGAGGGATAGTCGAACTTGGGCTTGCCGATCTCATCAATAATCGCATTGATGAAGCCAAGAAGATCCTTGATCTCCTCGTGTGCCTTCATGATGGCGTTGTACATCGTATCGTCGTCAACCTCATTGGCACCTGCCTCGATCATGACCACCTTCTTTTCGGAAGCGGCAACGGTGAGCTGAAGATCGCTCTTCTTCTGCTGCTCCTCGGTGGGATTGACAACGAGCTCGCCGTCCACAAGACCCATGAAAACGCCGCCGATGGGGCCGTTCCACGGAATGTCCGAGATGGAGAGGGCGGTCGATGCACCGATCATAGCGGTGATCTCGGGCGAGCAGTCGGGGTCAACCGACATAACGGTAAGCGTAAGTGCTACGTCGTTGCGAAGATCCTTGGGGAAGAGGGGACGGATGGGGCGGTCGATCACGCGTGCAGTGAGGACGGCCTTCTCCGAGGGCTTACCCTCTCGCTTGAGGTAACCGCCGGGGATCTTGCCTGCCGCGTACATTCTCTCGTCAAAGTCAACCGAGAGGGGCAAAAAGTCGATGCCGTCACGGGGCTTCTCCGAAGCGGTGGCACAGCAAAGCACTGCGGTCTCGCCGTAGCGAACAAGGCAGGAGCCGTTGGCAAGGCCTGCGACCTTACCCGTCTCGATCACAAGCGGTCTGCCCGCAAGGGTGTAGTGGAATTTCTTGTAGTTTTTGAATTCCATAGGGGAGCTGATTTTGTTTTCCATTTTCTTTTCCTCCGATAATTTTTTTGTATCTCACGGAGGTTTAGCACTTTAATACGCCTCGCAAGGCTTTGCGGGGCATATTGAATGGCTAATCCGCGTGAGATTTTTTGTTGTTTTGGGCTCTCTTATTGCTAAAATAAGAGTAAGGAGTGAGGAGTCGGAAAAATCCCACTCTTCACTCCAGACAATTTTCTTACTTTCTCAGACCGAGCTTGGCAACGATTGCACGGTAGCGCTCGATGTCAACCTTCTGCAGATAGCCCAGAAGGTTCTTTCTGTGGCCGACCATCTTCTGAAGGCCGCGGCGGCTATGCGCGTCGTTGTGGTTGTTCTTGAGGTGCTCGGTAAGGTTCTTGATTCTGTAGGTCAGAAGTGCAACCTGTACCTCGGGAGAACCCGTGTCGCCCTCGTGAGTCTTGTACTCGTCGATAATTGCCTGTTTGGTTTCTGCGTTCATGTTTTTTTCACCTTTCTTTTATTGCGATAAACACAGGATTCGGTGGGTGAATACCGACAAAGTCGGCGATATCCGAGCCCGAGTTTACGCTCTTCGATATTATAGCACACTTTTATTCTTTTGTAAAGAGTTTTTTTGCTTTTTTTGGAAACATTTTTTAAATTTTTTCTCGTTTTTTGTCGGCCAACACACTTTTTCGGAGCGCAAGCATACCCGAGAGGATCAGCATACCGCCGAAGAGCTTGCGAAGCACGCCCGATGGAAGAACCGCAGCAGCAAGAGAGCCTAAGGGGGAGCCAAGAACTCCCATGGCGCTCATTGCCAGGATCGCACCGCCAAAAAGCCTGCGCTTTCGCATATGCAGAAAGAGCGAGGCGGCGCTGGAAAAAAGGAAAAAGAGCAGATTGATGCCCTGTGCCGCAAGCTGTGGCATACCCTCCGCAAGCGTGAGATAAATGACGAGGAAGCCGCCGCTTCCGATCCCCATGCCTGAAAGAACGGCTATAATAAAGGCTACGATTGCGTCGGTCATGCTTACCTCACCACCATAACAATGCCCGAAAGAATGACGAGAAGGCAAAAGAGTCGTTTGACGGAACGCGTGCTGATGCGGTCGAGCAAAAACGCACCGAGAAGACCGCCGAGCACGGCGGGGAGCAAAAAGCGCGAGATATTTCCTTCGGGCAAACCGCCCGAGATGGCGTAGCTTACCGTGGACATGGCTGAAATGGGCAGCATGACGGCCAGAGCATTGGCAAAGACATCGCGCGCGTCGTGCGTGGAATCCCTCAAGACCTTTTCGAGAATCCAGACGATCACGATGCCGCCGCCCGCACCTAAAAGTCCGTTTAAGAAGCCTGCCGCAAGGCCGCCAAGAAGCAAAAGACGGCGCTTTGAAGCGAGCTTGGCCTGTGAATTCATGTGCGAAATTCCTTTCTTTTTTGATGACTTTCTTTTAGTTTCTCCGAAAAAATGCGAGATATATCTTGTTGAAAAATA
This sequence comes from Oscillospiraceae bacterium, assembly GCA_015064795.1. Classification (GTDB taxonomy): domain Bacteria; phylum Bacillota; class Clostridia; order Oscillospirales; family CAG-272; genus RGIG8775. The sequence goes on from SVRO01000008.1 coordinate 12,953, forward strand.
ATTTTGTTTCGCTCTTGCAATGAAAGTAAAATAATGGTATAATAATATAGATAATGGTTAATTAGACTCTTTTATCAGAGTGAAAATATAGGGAGGAAATTATGGCGGAAGCAAAAAAGAAAAAGACGGCAAGGGGTGCCGTCACCGCATCGAATAAAAGAGAGACCGAGATGAAAAAGACGCGCACTCGTGCCAAAAATCACGAGGAGGAGCCCGAGAAGAAAACGGCCTCCAAAAAGCGTGAAACGGTGACCTCCTCGCGAAATGCGGGTGGCAAGAAGGAGACGGTTCATGCCGTGGAGGAAAATCCGAGAAACAAGCGGTTTTTTCATCAGGTGACGCCGTATTTCTTGCTGGTTCTTGCGCTTTTTAGTGTGATCTGCTTTTTGCTGATCGACGTGTTTCCCGGTGTCAAGGATGAATACGGCGTGGGGCTTCTTGGCCGTTACGTTCGCAATTTCTTCTGCGGCGTTTTTGGCTTCGGTGCATTTTTTGTGCCGATGATCTTGGCCGTTTTGGCGTTTACCTGGAATCGCGCTGTGGAGAAGGATTGCTTGCTTGCCAAGAACCTTTATGCGCTGTTCTCGATCGTTTCGCTCTCCACCTTGATGCACGTGATCTATGCTACGGTTGCACAGGGCTCATTTGAAACCACGGTGCATCTTACCTTTGGTCAAAGGATCGTCTCGCTTTACGACGCGGGCGTGATGCTTCGGGGCGGCGGCGTGATCGGCGGCCTTCTTGGTGAGCTTTGTCGCGTGGGACTCGGACTTACGGGCTCGATCATTGTAACGGTTTCCTTTACGCTTATTTTCTGTATTTTCTTGCTCGGATTTACGCCGAGCTACGTGGTGACCTCGATCCGTTACCGCATGAAGATCGCAAGCGAGAAGCGCGCCGAGGCGCACGCCCTTCGCCGTGAGGAGAAGGCCGCTGAGATCGAGGCTGCCAAGAGGGAAAAGGAGGAGCGTCGCTTGGCCGAGCAAAAGGCACAGGCCTTAAAGGCTGCCGCCGACGAAGCCGAGCGCGAGCGACTTGCACTTGAGGCCGAGGAAAAGCGCGCCAAGCGCTTGGCGCTGGAGGAGGCTAACCGCAAGGCCGAGGAGCAGGTGGAGGAGACAAAGCCCTCTTTGCTTGAGCTTAGAGCTTCGGAGCCGAATGAAGACACCGTCCAAATGGCACCCGTTAAGGCGGCAGAGCCGCAAGAGAGGCCGAAGGCCGAGACTGAGTTTTTGCCCACCGAACAGGAAGGAAACTATCAATCCGCTAAGGAGCTTGGGATCGAGAAGGAGCTCAACGCAAACGACGAGGAGTTCTCACTTCAGGAGATTTTTGCCGACAACGGCAAAGACAAGGCGGTGAAAAAAGCACCGACGGCAAACGAGCCTATGGCCTCCGAAATGGACGTGGCGCTTTTGGCCCAAATGAAGCCCATCAGCGACGTTGAGGAGATCTCCGAGGGGGTAGAGGACGACATCGTAGAGATCCCGCCCGAGCTTCCTGTGGAGGAAAATGAAGCGAAATATGAATTCCCGCCCATCGAGCTTTTGGCACCCGACAATTCGCGCAAGGATGAGGACAACTCCAAGGAGCTTCGCGAAAATGCGCAAAAGCTGATGGACACGCTCTCCAGCTTTAACGTGCGCATCAAGGATATCACCTATTCGCGAGGTCCCACGATCACGCGTTACGAGCTGAAGCCTGACGCGGGTATTCGTGTCCGCTCGATCGCCAATCTTGTGGATGATATTGCGCTCAGCCTTGCAACGACGGGCGTGCGTATCGAGGCCCCGATCCCCAACAAGCCTGCGGTGGGCATTGAAGTGCCGAACCAAAATCCCGCAACGGTATATCTGCGCTCGCTGATTGAAACCGAAAAATTCTCTGCCGAGTCCAGCCGTCTTACCGCCTGTCTCGGTGCCGACGTCGGCGGTAAACCGATGTACTTTAACATTGCCAAAATGCCTCACCTGCTGATCGCGGGTGCCACGGGTATGGGTAAGTCGGTTTGTATCAACAGCATTATCGTCAGCCTTTTGTATAAGGCAACGCCCGACGAGGTCAAGCTTATTCTCATTGACCCGAAGAAAGTCGAATTTAATATTTACAAGGATATTCCGCACCTTTACTGTCCCATCGTCAGCGAGCCTACGAAGGCCGCGGGCGCGCTTGCTTCGGCGGTGGCCGAGATGGAGCGTCGCTTTGAGCTGATCGAGGAGGTCGGTGTGCGTGACATTTACAACTACAACGCCGTGACCAAGGACGACCCCGATCGCGAATTTATGCCGCAGATGGTCATTATCATCGACGAGCTTGCCGATCTTATGATGACGGCGGCTGATTCGGTCGAGTCCTCCATCTGTCGCTTGGCACAGAAGGCGCGTGCGGCGGGTATGCATATCATTATCGGTACCCAGCGTCCCTCGGTTGACGTTATTACGGGTCTTATTAAGGCCAACGTGCCTTCGCGTATCGCGTTCACCGTGGCGTCGCAGGTCGACTCGCGTACCATTATTGATATCGCGGGTGCCGAAAAGCTGATCGGACGCGGTGATATGCTCTTTGCGCCCGTTGGTGCGGCCAAGCCTATGCGTGTGCAGGGAGCCTTCGTCAGCGAGGGCGAGGTGGAGAAGATCGTGGAATTCATCAAGGCGAACAACTGCGCCGCCAAGTACAACGATGACTTTATAAACCGCATCGAAGAAGAAGCCGCAAAATGCGCGGCAGGCAAGAAGGGTGCTACGGCCGAGGGTGGTTCGGACGGAACGGCAACGGCTGACGGGCTCGATCCCAAGTTCCGTGCCGCCGTGGAGATCGCGGTGGAGAGTGGAAAAATTTCGACCTCGCTCCTTCAACGAAAGCTGGAGGTCGGCTATGGAAGAGCGGCCAAGATCATTGACCAGATGGAAGAGATGGGCTATGTAAGCGCGCCTGAGGGAAACAAGCCGCGAAGGATCCTCATTTCCAAGGAGGATTTTATGCAGATGGTGGTCAATAACGAGATCGAATGATGGCGACGCAAAAGGAAAGGAATCCATTCCCCAACAGCGATTCCAACAAACGTTATTACACCTATGATTATTATTTAAGGAAGACTTTTGGCGGAAAGTGCGCCAAAATCCCACTTGACGTCGGCTTCACTTGCCCCAATATCGACGGGCGGTGCGGCGTTGGCGGTTGTATTTATTGCTCCGGAAGGGGAAGCGGCGATTTTGCCGCTTCCCCCACGCTCTCCATTCGCGAGCAGGTAGTGCGTGCGGCGGCGGTTCTTGGCCAAAAGTGGCGAACCGAACGCCTCATTCCGTACTTTCAGGCGCACACCAACACCTATGCGCCGCTCTCTGTGCTTCGCGAAAAGTACGAGGAGGCGCTGGCGCTTGACGGTGTGGTGGCACTCAATATCGCTACCCGCGCCGATTGTCTTGCAGACGACGTGGTGTCCTACCTTGCCGAAATTGCCGAGAGAACGGTGCTGACGGTGGAGCTTGGACTGCAAAGCGTACACGACGAGACGGCCGATAAGATCAATCGTGGCCATAGCTTCGCGCAGTTTTTGGAGGGCTACGAAAAGCTGCGTCGCGCAAGCGACAGGATTAAAATAGGCATTCATTTGATCTTCGGGCTTCCGGGGGAGGACGACGATATGATGCTCGAGTCGGTGCGCAGGGTGGCAAAGCTGCGCCCCGATTTTGTCAAGCTTCATTTGCTTCACGTTCTGCGCTCCAGCCGCTTGGCCGCACTTTACGAGAGGGGCGAATATACGCCGCTTGAACGGGACCGTTATATCTCGCTCGTGGTGCAAGCACTTGAGCTTTTGCCACCCGACACCGTGATTGAACGTTTGACGGGTGACGGCATGGGCGACGATCTTTTAGCACCCGATTGGAGCCGCAAAAAAGTTTCGGTCATCAACGATATCGATAAGCGGATGTACGCAACGGAAACCTATCAGGGAAAAAATTATATTTAAAGCTATAAAACGGCTATAACCGCCCGCTTGTTCGGCGCTTGTTTTTGTCAAAACAGAGAAGAAAAGAATTGGTAACTTTACTCAAAAAGTCAATTCTTTTCTTCTTTTTTTATGTCCAATACACCTTTATTCTTTTACAAAATATCCCAGAAAAGTAAGAAAAAGGTAAAACTACAAATATATGCGGGTTTTGGCGCGTTCAGAAAAACTTTTTTGAATTTTTTTCAATTTTTTTTGTTTTTCCTATTGCAATTTTTGTGACTTTCGTGTATAATAGTGGTACCAAAGTGGTTAAAAGTGGCGCGAAATGTTTTAAAGTGGAGCGAATTTGGGCCGCTATGGTACAAAAATCACAGAAAGGAGCCGCAAAAATGCTGTTTGGCGAGTTTAATCATTCCATTGACGCAAAAAACAGAATGTTCATTCCCGCGAAGTACCGCGAGGAGCTTGGCGCGGCTTTTGTGATTTTCCGAAGCATTCGTGACAATTACATCAAGGTGATGTCGATGACCGAGTGGGAAAACTTCGTAGCGCCCATCAAGGCACTTCCGAGAAAGACCTCGGAGGAAACGCTTCGATTCCTCAACCGTAACGCCGCGCAGGTCTCTCCCGACGCACAGGGAAGAATCCTCATTCCGCAGGGGCTCATTGAGCACGCGCAGATCGTGAAGAACGCGGTGGTCGTCGGATGCGGCGATTACGCGGAGATCTGGGCCGAGGAGCTTTACAACACCTCGGTTGAGGCAGAGGATCAGGCGGCGATCCGCGACGCACTTGAAGCGTGCGGTCTGTAAGTTATGGCAGAGGGCATTTCCTTCTCTCACTACTCGGTGATGCTGGATGAGTGCATTGAGGCGTTGAACATCAAGCCCGACGGCGTGTACGTAGACGGCACGGCGGGGGGCGGCGGTCATTCCTTTGCGATTGCAAAGCATCTGACCACGGGACGCCTGATTGCGATCGATCAGGACGCCGACGCGATTGCGGCGGCAGGCGAGCGACTTTCGGTATACGGCGACAAGGTTACACTTGTGCGAGACAATTTTTCGAATCTTTCGTCGGTGTGCAAAACACTCGGCGTAGAGAAGATAGACGGACTTCTTCTTGACCTTGGCGTGTCCTCCTATCAGCTGGACACGGCCGAGCGCGGCTTCTCCTATATGGCAGACGCTCCGCTTGATATGCGCATGGACAAGCGTTGTGAGCTTGACGCATGGCGCGTGGTCAACGAGTATTCCGAAGCAGAGATCAAACGCATCCTTTATGAGTACGGCGAGGAGCGTTTCGCGGGACGGATTGCCCGCAGCATTGTAGAGCGCCGCGCTCAAAAAACGATTGATACGACGGGCGAACTTGTTCACATTATCATTCATGCGATTCCCGCGGGAGCGCGAGAAGGTGGGTCGCACCCCGCGAAAAGAAGTTTTCAAGCGATTCGCATCGAGGTGAACAAGGAGCTGAATGTAATAGCTCCTGCCATCGATTCGGCAGTTGATCTGCTGGATGATGGCGGGAGGATCGCCATCTTGACTTTCCATTCTCTTGAGGATCGGATCGTCAAGCAAGCCTTTGCCTCGGCGGCAAAGGGCTGTACTTGTCCTCGGGATTTTCCGATATGCGTATGTGGCAATAGGCCGAGGTTGAAGATGATAACGCATAAACCGCTCCTGCCGCGTGCAGAGGAGCTTGCGGAAAATCCGAGGTCGCACAGCGCGAAGCTGCGTGTGGCAGAGAAAATAAAAAATTAGGAATGTTAAAAGGAGGCACCAAATGTTACTTGAAAATCGTCCGAACATCGTAGTTGACGATAACTACAGAATGTTTGTCAAAGAAATGCAGCGTAGATATGCAGAGCGTGGTGCCTTTGTATATACCGATAACGAGGCCATTGAGCAGGAGCGCAAGGATGCCCATGCAAGAGCGATGGCTCCCGATGCTTACCGTATGTTTACGAAAGCGGGCGATCCTGCGCGTGAATACCGTAGCGGCGAGCAGTTTATGACGACCGAAGATTATTTGCAGTATTTTGCCAAGTGTCACGACACCTTTGATGCCGTGAATTACTATACGCTCCACAAGGAGCAGCCCGCTGCCGACGCGGAGGAGACGCGCGTTTTGGTCAATCGCAAGACGCTTGAAAGAGTTCGTGCGCACAGTCAGGCGGCAAAGCCGACCGCACGCGCGGAGCGTGTGCCGACGGAGCGCGTACAAAAGGAGAGCTTCCTTGAAAAGATGTCCGAATTCCTCGCTTCCATGAGTCAGGCGAGAAAGCGTGCCATGACGGGTATGGCGGCCGCCGCCTTGTCCTTGGTGTTTGTGATCGGAGGCGTTTCGGCCTTTGCTTCGTCTGAAAACGGTGTGGAGTACGCATCGCGTCGTGATGCCGAGCCCCAAGTGATCGACATGGCCGAGGTTGAGGAAAACGAGAATTTAGTTCAGGGTTAAGCATAGAAACAGATACCGCTGAATACACTTGATTGACAGGATAACAACTCATTTTTGAAGAACGGTGCAGTGCGAAGCCGTGGTTCTGCTGGAGCCTGCGGCAGCGGAAACTTTGGCAGTGGCCCATCTGCTAAGGCTTCCGTTTCGCCACCGTTCATTTTTTTGTCAAGAGGTGTAGGAATGATAGGCGGAGTAAACGGTGGACTTTTGAAGCGGGCGGCGTTTCTTTTCGGATTTCTTCTGCTCGTGTTTCTTTTGCTTTTGTTGCGGATCGCTAAGATCCAGACGGTAGATTTTGAAAAATATGAAGAAAAGGTCATCGATCAAATGACCACACGCTCGCCCGCAAGTGCCAACCGCGGCGAGATCTACGACAGAAACGGTAAGGTTTTGGCAACGAACGTGACGACCTACCGTGTTTTTCTTTCACCCTCCGCCATTTCGCGTGCGCAGAAGACGCTTGATGGCAGAAAGACCGATTCGATTGCGCGCGAGATCGCAAGTACGCTTTCCGAGCTTCTGGGGCTTGATTACGACACGGTTTATCAAAAGGCGCAGAAGGTGGGGCGGCTTGACGAAACGCTGATGCGAGATGCCGACGAGGAGGTTGCTGCAAAGCTACGAACATGGATCTTGGAGAAGAACATGGTCAACCTTGTTTTCCTGGAGGCCACGAGCAAGCGTTATTATCCGTACGGCTCGCTTGCTTCACACATAATCGGCTTTACCAGCACCGACGGCGTGGGCCTTTACGGCTTGGAATATCAGTATAACGATACCATCGACGGCACCGACGGCTATTACGTGACCGCGCGCGATTCGCGCGGCAACGAGATGCCCGACGAATATCAAAGCTACGTGGCCGCCGAGGACGGTCTCAATATTACGACGACCATCGACAGTTACGTACAGGCGGCGCTTGAGGAGCAGCTTGAGAACGCGGTGCTTGACTCGGGCGCACTCAACCGCGCTTGCGGCATCGTGATGGATGTGACGACGGGAGAAATTTTGGCACTTGCCGTCTATCCTTCCTTTGATTTGAACGATCCATGGGAGCTTGCCCCCTATTATAAGCAAAAGCTTGCGGCAAGCGGACTTGTGGAGGGGAGCGAGGAATACAGCACGCTTGCGCGGCAGTATTTGCTGGAGTCTTGGTCAAACAAGGCCCTTACCGAGACCTATATTCCCGGTTCTACCTTTAAGATCTTGACATCGTCGATGGCACTTGAGGAAAATTTGTCTCTTTTAAAGAATAGCATTTTCTGCGGCGGCTCCAAAAATGTGCTTGGACAAAACATTCACTGCCATAAGCGCAAGGGGCATGGGTCGCTTACCTTTGCGGAGGGCATTCAGCACTCCTGTAACGTTTGGTTTATGAGCATCGGTCAGTCGCTTGGCATTGACCGCTTTACGAAATATTATAAGCAGTTTGGCTATCGGGAAAAGACGGGTATCGACCTTCCCGGTGAGGGTATGGGCGTGATCAGCTCGCGTATGACCGAGCTTGACCTTGCCATCTACTCCTTCGGTCAGAATTTTACTGTGACGGCGATCCAGCACCTATCGGCAATCGCGGCGGTGGCCAACGGCGGCACGCTTCTTAAGCCCTACGTCGTAAAAAATGCGTCGGATATCGAAGGCAACGTGGTTTTTGAAAACACGGTCACGCCAAAACGAACGGTGGTGACGGCCGCCACGGCCAAGACCTTAAGTGAAATCCTTGCGGCAGGCGTGGCGGGCGAGGGCGGTGCCAAGAACGCGTACGTTGCGGGCTATCGGGTGGCCGCCAAGACGGGTACGTCTGAGAAAAAGGGCGTAACGACCACGGGTACCGAGATGTACATTTGCTCCTGCGTGGGATACGCCCCCGCCGACGATCCGAAATACGCCATGATCTTAATGGTAGATGAGCCGACCAAGGGGCTTCTTTACGGAAGCACGGTGGCGGCTCCTTACATAGCCAAGACCTTTGAAACGATACTCCCGTATCTTGGCGTCGAACCCGTTTACACCGAGGCCGAGGAAAAGCTTATGGATGCTGTGATCCCGAATTACGTGGGCCTCGAAACGAGTGCCGCGGTAAGCTTTGCCGAGAGCCGCGGTCTTGCGGTGACGGTGGTGGGTGAGGGAAAATACGTGGTCTCGCAATCTCCGAAATCGCAAAGCCTGTATAGTGGGGAGAGCGGAAAAATCATTTTTTATACCGACGACACGAAGGAAAGCCAAGCCGTCGTTCCCGACGTGATGGGAAAAACACTCGTGGAGGCCAATGCGGCGATCGCCGCGGCAGGCTTCAACATCCAAATCGGCGGTGTACCCGATGCGGACGGCAAAGGTGGCGCGGTAGTGGTGAGTCAGTTGCCCATTGCGGGTACGTTGGCCGAGCGTGGAAGCGTGGTCTCGATCGAGCTTCGTTACATGATAAAGGACGATTAAAAAAGTGGACGCAAAAGAAATCATTTTGCGGAGGCGCTTATGAGGCTTTCGGAGCTTTGCGTGGGGCTGGATATCCCACGGGGATTTGAAAATACCGAGATCGGCGGTGTGAAGACCGACTCCAGACGCGTGGAAAAGGGAGATCTTTTCATCTGTATTCGCGGACTTCACGCAGACGGACATTCCTTTGCCGAGGACGCGGTAAAACGCGGGGCGGCGGCCATTCTCGTTTGTGAGGACTACGAGGGGACGCCAAATGTCCTTCTTTTGAGGACCAAGGACACGAGAAGTGCGGCGGCGCGGATCTACAACGCGTGGTACGGCGATCCCGCGAGCAAGCTGCACGTGATCGCGGTTACGGGAACGAACGGAAAAACCAGCGTTACCTTTATGCTTCGCGCCATTTTTGAGGCGGCACTTTATCGGTGTGGGCTGATTGGCACGGTGAGCTGTTATTCGGCGGGACGGCGCATGGAGATCCGTTCGGAAAATCCGCTGGCCAATATGACCACACCCGACCCCGAGGAGCTTTACCGTATTCTTGCCGAAATGGTAAAGGACGGTGTGGAGTACGTCTTTATGGAGGTTACCTCGCATGCTCTGGCACTCGGAAAGCCCGACGCCATTCATTTTGACGCGGCGGTGTTTACCAATCTCACACCCGAGCATTTGGACTTCCACGGCGATATGGCCACCTATTTTGAAACCAAAAAAAGACTGTTCGATCTCTGCGATCGTGCGGTTTTAAATATCGACGATGCGTATGGCGCGCGCTTGGCCGACGAGCTGCAGCTTCCGTTTGTGACCTGCTCGGCAAAGGGAAAGAATGCGGACTATGTGGCAACGCAGATCTGCAATCACGGTGTGGACGGCAACGAATACCGCGTCGTATCGGCCGACAAACGCTTTACCGTGCGCACGCAGATCCCCGGCACCTTCAGCGTGATCAATTCGCTTGAGGCCGCCGCCTGCGCCTCCATGCTTGGTATCCCGCCCGGCGTGATCATGACGGCGCTTGGTGCGCTTGCGGGCATTGATGGCCGCATGGAGCGCGTGCGGCTTGGGGTGCTTGTCGAATATTCGGTGTTTATTGACTACGCGCACACGCCCGATGCTTTGGAGAATCTTCTCATGACCGCCCGCTCGCTTTGTCGCGACGGCGAGCGTGTGGTGCTTCTTTTCGGATGCGGCGGCGATAGGGACAAAAGCAAGCGGAGGGTCATGGGAGAGATAGCGGCTCGGCTTGCCGATTTCGTGATTCTTACCTCGGACAACAGTCGGAGTGAGGAGCCGATGGAGATCATCCGCGAAATTCAAGAGGGACTCGTCGGAAGTGATTATGTCATTGTTCCCGAGCGGCGACGAGCCATCGAATTTGCCATTCGCGAGGCGCACGACGGAGACGTCATTTTGCTTGCGGGCAAGGGACACGAGGAATACGAGATCGACCGTCTTGGCAAGCGCTTTTTCTCGGAAAAGCAGATCGCCGTGGAGGCGGCAGGAAAATATAAATCGGAAAGGGAAAAACTGTAATATGAAAATCAAGATCGGAGAGGGAAAGATAAGAGTGGAGGAGTTTGCCGAGCTTTGCGGCGGCGTTCTTTGCGCCAACTTCGATGCCGAGGAATACGGCTTCTCTTATGTTTGTACCGACTCGCGTGAGGCGGACGGCGACACGCTGTTCGTCGTAATAAAGGGAGAAAAGGTCGACGGACACGACTATATGTTAAGTGCCGCTCAAAATGGTTGCAAGGCCTTCCTTTGCGGACGGATCCCCGCGGAGCTTATCGAAAGCGGCCTTGACTTTTCGGCCATCACCTCGGAGGATTCGGTCGTGGCGCTCGGCACCTTTGTGCGTGCGTTCCACGAATTTCGCGAAAAAAAGACGGTGGCCGTAACGGGGAGCGTGGGAAAGACCACGACCAAGGAAATGATCGCGGCGGTGCTTGGTGCGAAATTTGGCGTTCATAAAACGCTGGCCAATCACAACAGTACCCTCGGTATGCCGATGAGCTTGCTTGCCATGGAGCCCACGTCTGACGTGATGGTGGCCGAAATGGGAACCGACGCCCACGGACAGATCGCCTTTATGTCGCAGATCGCACGTCCCGACATTGCTTGCATTACCAATATCGGAAGCTCGCATCTGGAGGCCTTTGGCACACGGGAAGCAATATGCCAAGCAAAGCTGGAGATCGCCGAGGGACTTTCGGAGAACGGCGTTCTTATCTTAAACGGCGACGAGCCGCTTTTGTCCTCGATTCATACGGAGGGGGTCGAGAGGCTTTACGTCGCCCTTGAAAATGCAAACGCCGACTATCGCGCGGTCAATATCCGCTACGGCGAGGAAGGTACGACCTTCGACCTTGTGCGCGGGGGCGAAACTCTTTCGGATATTCGTCTTTCGGTACTTGGTAAGCCTTATGTTTGGGCGGCACTTTTTGCGATCGCCGCGGGCGAGCGGATGGGAATGTCCGTGGAGGAGATCCGTGCGGGGCTTCTGGACTTCCAAAACGCAGAAATGCGCCAGCATATTACCGATATGGACGGAGTGACCGTCATTGAGGATTGCTACAACGCCGCTCCCGAGTCTATGCGTGCGGCGGCCGATCTTTTGCGTGTTCTTGCTATGCAGAAGGGGGGCGCGCGTACGGTGGCCTTGCTGGGAGACATGCGCGAGCTTGGTGAGCGGAGCGCGGAATATCACGCCGAGGTGGGACGTTATTTTGCCTCGATCGGTCTTGATAAGCTCTTTTGCGTAGGTGTGCTTGCGAAGGATATTGCACTTGGCGCATTGGATGGCGGCATGGAAAATCATGCGGTTACCATTTGCCTGGATGCAGAAGAACACGAAAAAATAAGTGAAACCGTGTCGAATATGCTGGCAGATGGGGACATCCTTCTCGTCAAGGCAAGCCGTGCGATCGGGGCGGAAAAGATTTTAGAGTTGATCGAGAAGAAAAGAAGGGGACGGATGCTATGAAAACCGAAATGTTGATCGAATTTCTCGTGGTGCTTGCCTGCACGTTTGGACTTACGGTGCTTTTTTCGCACTTTGTGATTCCCGTTCTCAAAAGCAAGAAGATGGGACAGAAAATTTTGGAAATCGGCCCCCGTTGGCATAAGTCCAAGGAGGGAACGCCGACGATGGGCGGCATCTGCTTTATCGCGGCCATTCTTTTGACGGTCGGAGGGGCACTTTTGATCGGTCAAAAGGAGATAAAGAGCGTTCTTGCCGTGCTTGCACTTGCTTTTGGAAACGGTCTTATCGGCCTTGTGGATGACCGCGCGAAGCTGATGAAAAAGCAAAACGAGGGGCTTCTCGCATGGCAAAAATATTTGCTTCAGCTTATCGTGGGCGGACTTTATCTTTTCCTTTTGCACGTGCTGAACCTTTCTGACACGACGCTTTCTTTGCCCTTTACCGATATTTCGCTTGAGCTTGGCATTGGCTATTACGTCGTGGCTCTTATTTTGATCACGGGTATGGTCAACAGTGTCAATCTGACCGACGGTATTGACGGACTTGCCTCCACGGTCTCTCTCGTGGTGGGCGGATTTTTCGCGCTTGCGGCCTTTGCGGCAGAAATGCGTGCGCTTTCACTTCTTTCGGCCGCGCTGATCGGCGGTGTGATCGGATTTTTGGTCTATAATTTCCATCCCGCGCGCGTGTTTATGGGGGACACGGGCTCACTCTTCTTGGGCGGATTTCTTACGGGATGTGCCTTTGCGCTCGGCGAGCCGCTGATCATTCTGCTTTGCGGTCTCGTCTTCGTGATCGAGGCAGCCTCGGTCATTCTTCAAGTCTCGGTGTTCAAGCTTTCGGGTCGAAAAAAGAGACTTTTTAAAATGGCCCCCATTCACCATCACTTTGAGCAATGCGGCTGGAACGAATATAAGATCGTGGCCGTGTTTGGCATGGCGTCGCTGCTTTGCTGCGCGCTCGCTTGGCTTGGCATATAGGAGGTGAATTCCTATTTTGCATCGGATACGAAAGGAAAAAGTATCGGATGTAAAAAATACCCCTCTTTCGCCGTGTGCTGCGGGGAGGATAGACGTTGAATTTTTGATTCTTTGTGTCCTGTTAATCCTTTTCGGAACGGTCATGAACTATAGTGCAAGCTCGGTGTATGCCGAGCAGATGTATGGCGATAAGACCTACTTTTTGGTGCGCTATATCTTTTTTGCACTCATGAGCATGGCGGCAACCGCCCCCTTCGTGCTTTTGGGTACCAAGGAATTTTGGTGGCGCTTTGCACGGGGCGTGTATTTCGTCGCGATCGGTATGCTTCTGTTGGTTCTTGTCATCGGTACGGTGGGCGGCGGTGCGCAAAGGTGGTTAAAGCTTGGCCCTATCACCGTGCAGCCCTCGGAGGTGGCAAAGCTTGCGGTGGTTATGATGCTGGCGCGCTTTCTTGCCGAAAATGAGAAAAAGGTGACGGCAAAGGGCAAGGGAAGCTTTGTATACGGCGTTTTAATGCCGGGGGGCATCGTGGGGGCGATCGGGCTTCTCGTGGCACTCGAAAAGCATATTTCGGGGCTTATGATCCTCGGTATGATCGGGGTGGCGGTCATGCTTCTTGGCGGCACGCGCATGAAGTGGATCCTTTTGATCGCGGGCGTGGTCGTGCTGGCGGGAAGCGGACTTATTTTGGTTTCGGAGTACGCGCAAACGCGCGTCAACACATGGCTGCATATTGATACGGTCGATCCGCTCGGCGAGGCGTGGCAAACGCTTCAGGGACTTTACGCGATCGGGTCGGGTGGCATTTTCGGGCTTGGGCTTTTCGGGAGCCGTCAAAAGTTTGGCTACGTTTCCCAGCCGCAGAACGATTTCGTGTTTACCATACTTTGTGAGGAGCTTGGGCTTCTCGGTGCGGTGGGGATGATCTTACTTTTTAGCCTGCTGATCCTGCGCGGCTTTCGAATCGCCGCAAATGCGACGGACCGTTTTTCGTCGCTCGTGGTGTTCGGACTGATCTTCAAGGTGGCAATACAGACGGTTCTCAACATTGCCGTTGTGACCAATTCGATGCCCAACACGGGCATTTCACTTCCGTTTTTTAGCTCGGGCGGCACCTCGCTTGCTCTGCAGATCTTTGAGATGGGCATTATTCTGAATCTTTCGAGATACAGTAGAATGATAGACAAAAATAAAAGGGAAAGGAAGAAAAAATGAGAGTACTTATGACCTGTGGCGGTACGGGAGGGCATATTAACCCTGCCATTGCTATTGCCAATACGATAAAAAATAATATTCCGAGTGCCGAGATCCTTTTCGTCGGCACCAAGCGCGGCAAGGAGGGCGAGCTTGTGCCGCGCGAGGGGTACGAGATACGCTTTGTGGAGTCGCAGGGGATTCGCCGTTCGCTTTCACTTGCCAATATCAAGGCCATCTACACCGCGCTCGTTTCGCCCTACAAGGCAAAGCCTATCCTTAAGGAGTTTTCGCCTGACGTGGTGATCGGAACGGGTGGATACGCCTGCTGGCCAATCTTAAAGGCCGCTTCTATGATGGGAATTCCGTGCGCCGTTCATGAGTCCAACGCCAAGCCCGGTATGGCGGTAAAACGCTTGCAGGGAAGTGTGGATAAGATCCTTATAAACTTTGATGCTACAAGGGATGAGTTGAAAAAGAAGGAGAAGGTGGTAACAGTGGGAAATCCCCTGCGCAACGCCTTTTCACACATGGAAAAAAATGCGGCGCGTGAAAAGCTTGGTATTCCGAAGGACGCCTTCTTCGTGCTTTCTTACGGTGGAAGCGGCGGCGCGGAGTTTCTCAACGAGACGATGGTCAAGGTCATGGCACTTCTTGCGGAAAAGCAGAGCGAGGTTTTTGTTACGCACGCCGCAGGAAGCCGTGATTTTGCGGCCACGCGCGAGCGTTTTGAGGCGCTTGCTTTAACACAAAAGCCAAATCTTTTGCTTGAGGAATATATTTTCGATATGCCCGTTCGTATGGCGGCGGCTGATCTCGTGATCTGCCGTGCGGGTGCCATGACGCTCTCCGAGCTGGCCATGATGGGCAAGGCGAGTATTCTCATTCCGTCACCAAACGTCACCGACAACCACCAGTATAAGAACGCCAAGGTGCTTGCTGACGCGGGTGCCGCCTGTCTTTTGGAGGAGCGAGAGCTTAGGCCCGAGCTTCTTGCGGAACGCATTGAGCATTTCGCCAACGCACAGGCGCGTCGCGAATGCGAGGTGCGTATTCGGGATTTTGCCGATCCCGACGCTAACCGCCGCATTTTTGAGGAGATCATGAAATTGGCGAAAAAATAAAAAAATGAGGTCGAGCGTTAAGCACTCGACCTTTTTCTGTTCTTCAAATTTTGATTTATCGGTGGGGAACGCTTAGGGAAACTTTTTGAAAAAAGTTTCCCTAATACCCTTCAAAAACTTTTCCTGCGGGCAAAATGGGTGTTGCCGATCTG
>SVRO01000099.1 GCA_015064795.1 Oscillospiraceae bacterium
CTCGAGGGGCAGTGTAGTACACAGCTCCCCGCTCGGGTGCCTCGCCTCGCGCGTTTTTTCTGCGTCAATTCGTTTGGCAAATTTGGGATCAAAACCTAAAGCAGGCGATGCGTCGTTACCCTCGAGGGGCAGTGTAGTACACAGCTCCCCGCTCGGGTGCCTCGCCTCGCGCGTTTTTTTCTGCGTCAATTCGTTTGGCGAGTTTGGAATCAAAACCTAAGCGCAAGCAAGGAGAGGCGGACACCGCCCCTCCTTTTGTTTTGCCTGAAAGGAGAGCGCGTGAGAGAGTTCCACGAAGAAGATGTCAAACGGGACAAGGAAGGGCGGTTTGCAGAGCAGGGCGAAAAATCATCAAAATCAAACGCCTTGACAAACCCGGAAAGTCGTGCTAAAATAAATAGCGACAAGGCTGTAGAGTCGGACGATCCGAAAGAAATTGCAAAAGGAATATTCCCTTGCGCGGAGCAGCAAGAAATCGATCGCCTCTTGGTTGAAATGCCGAAGTCAGCTTTCGGCTTTTCAAAGGATAGGCTCCACACAAAAGACCACGAGCGCCACGTTAAGGAGATGGGCTTTAAGACTTCCAAGGAGTACGAACGAGCTGCCATAGATTTTTGGGAAAAAGACGGTGGCGATCTCTACTATTCGAAGCGAAGAAAGACCTACTACAAATATGACGAGAGAAGGAAATGGTTCTTGTCTATCGACAAGGAAGGAACCGTTCGCACATTTCACCTGCTTCCTAAAAAACAATTCGAAAATAGAAAGGATCAAGACGAATGCCTAAACTTGACAGAATAAAATGCCCTATTTGCGGCACGGAAATTGAAGACGAGCTATTTGTTCCGTGCCCTTATTGCGAATGGGCATACGTAGGCATAGAAGATGTCTTGGAAGAAGACGAACAAGAAGCTTTTAACCTTATGTCTTTGAAAGATGCGCGCACTCTTTTCAAAAAAGGTCTTACGAAATGGGGCGATCCGCTTCCGCAAAGACCAAAAGCGAAATAACTTAACCACCCCACGCGGGGGTGGTTTTCTTATACCAAAATCAAATAAGACAGAGCCACGGAGCGAGATCTCCGCGGCTTTTTTGTTGCCCAAAAACGACCCAAAAGGAAAGGAGGGAGAGTGTGGCTTCAAGTGGCTTAAAACCGGTTCGAAGCGTGGAGGAAGCGAGAGAGCTTGGCAGAAAAGGCGGTCTTGCTTCGGCAAAGGCGCGCAAGGCGGCAAAGGTCTATTCGGACGCAGCTCGTGTCCTGATGGCATCGCGCTTCAAAACGGAGTATGCCGACGAAGATCTTTGTGCGTTCTGCAAAGCGTTCGGCTTTGGCGAGACCGAAACGGGCGCGATCATGCTTGCACTCTCCGACTTCCTTCGAGGCATTCAAAAAGGGGACAAAGACAGTATCGAGCGTCTTTTATCCGCTGCGGGACTAAATCAAACGGCGGAAGCCCAGGGCGCAACCGTCTTCGAGCCAACACAGATTTACGTGCTCCCTGCCGCCAATCCCGGCGAGGAAATTGTGATAGAGGAGGGAGACGGTGAGGATCCTTGAGAATGTTGAGAAAATGCAGTTTTACCGAAAATGTTTACAAAGCGGCTTGCACACAAGCGGCTTTTGTGTTATACTGATGAAAAAGAAAAGGAGTGTGTGCCGTGAAGAATAAACATATTCAAAATCTCGTTTTATCGGGCGTGCTTCTTGCGCTTGGTATGGTATTGCCGCTTTTGACAATGCAGATCAAGGAAATTGGCGACACGCTTCTCCCGATGCATCTTCCCGTTCTTCTTTGCGGACTTTTGTGCGGGTGGAAATGGGGATTTCCCGTAGGACTTATGCTTCCTTTTTTGCGCTCGCTCGTTTTCGGCATGCCGCCTGTGTTTCCCAACGCCGTTTGGATGGCATGTGAGCTTGCCACTTACGGTGCTGTGGTAGGACTTTTGTATTCTTTCATTCGCGTGCGCGGCAGAGTATATATCGCTCTCGTTGGCGCACAGCTTTCGGGACGCCTCGTTTGGGGGGCGGCAAAGGCAGTTTTGCTTGGTGTGAAGGGGACGTCTTTTCCGTTTTCGGCGTTTTGGTTGGGCGGATTTGTTGACGCGCTCCCCGGAATTCTTTTGCAGCTTTTGCTTATACCGCTGATCGTAATGCTTTTGCAAAAACGAGAAAAACAGGCTCCGCAAATTTGATTTTTTTGCTTGACTTCTTTTCCCTTATATGCTATAATGCCCTTGGTATTATTTTACTTCTTTTACGGAGGACTTTATTTATGAAAAAGACGCTCAAAACAGGTGTCATCGGACTTGGCGCGCGCGGCTCTCAGATGCTTGAGACCATTGTTTCGTGTGAGGAATCGGATGTCGTTGCGCTTTGCGACCTTTACGAGGACAGACGCGAGAAGAATAGAAAGATGGTCGAGGAGAAGACCGGCAAATCACCCGTTCTCTATGAAAACTATAAAGATCTGATCGCAGACCCGAACGTTGAGGCCGTCTTCATCATTTCCTCTTGGGACATGCATACCCGCATGGCGGTGGATAGCATGAAGGCAGGCAAGATCACCGCTCTTGAGGTTGCGGGTGCTTACGATATCGAGGACTGCTGGCAGCTCGTCCGTACCTACGAGGAAACGGGCACGCCCATCATGCTTCTTGAAAACTGCTGCTTTGACCGTTTTGAGCTTTTGACCTCCTCCATGGCAAAGGCGGGTAAGTTCGGTAAGATCATGTACTGTCACGGTGCTTATGCGCATGAATTGCGCGATGAGGTGCTTGGCGGTCACGTCAACCGTCACTATCGCCTTGAAAACTACATGAAGCGCAACTGCGAAAATTACCCGACCCATGAGCTCGGACCGATCGCAAAGGTGCTCGGCATCAACCGCGGAAATCAGATAATATCGCTCGTTTCGGTCGCCTCGCGTGCGGCGGGCATGGAGGACTATATCGCGCAAAATGCTGAAAAGTACCCCGACCTCGTGGGCAAGAAATTCCGTCAGGGTGACATCGTGAACACGATCATCACCTGCGCCGACGGCTCGACCATCTCGCTTCGGCTCGACACCACGCTCCCGCGCCACTACGCCCGTGAGTTTACGCTTCACGGCACGCGCGGTCTCTACGAGCAGAACACCAACATGGTCTACCTCGCAGGCGAGCCCGAGGATTTCAATACCGCAAAGCATTACCGCGCAAACATCGGCAACGCCGAGCGCTTTGAAGCCGACTACCTGCCCCGCGCATGGAAGGAAATGACCGAAGAAATGCTCCGCGCAGGTCACGGCGGTATGGACAGCGTCGAATTCGCCGTGTTCTGTGATTGCCTCCGTAGCGGCAAGCCCATGCCCATCGACGTCTATGACGCCGCCGCATGGATGGCAATTACCACGATCTCCGAATCCTCGGTCGCCGCAGGCGGTCTGCCCCAAGCCATTCCCGACTTCACCTCGGGCGCCTGGACCCGCCGCCCCCTCACCGACGTCGTGGAGATTTGAATAGGATAGGATAGGATAGGATTGGATATGCAG
>SVRO01000009.1 GCA_015064795.1 Oscillospiraceae bacterium
CGATGTGCGGGAATAATAAGGCTTTTCCGATTTTCTTCCAAACCATTTACATCCTCCGAATTTTGACCGTAAGGGTGGTGCCGATACCTACCGCGCTCTCCACTGCAATCTCGCCCTGCATAATGTCAACCACGCGCTTGACAAGTGCGAGCCCAAGTCCGTTGCCTTGGGTTGCGTGCGAGGTGTCGCCTTGATAGAACTTTTCAAAAATGTGTGCGCCGATGTCGGCACTCATGCCGCATCCCGTATCCGCAATTTTTACGGTCGCGTAGGTTTTGTCAGCGGTAAGCGTGAGCGTTACCTTACCGCCCTCCTCGGTAAATTTGAAGGCGTTGGAAAATAGGTTGTTCCAAACGAGGAGCAAAAGCTCACTATCCGCATTGACCAAAACGTTTTCTGCAAGAGCAGTTTCAATTTCAATATTCTTTTTTTCCCACACGCTCTCGTATTGGAGCAGACTTTCGCAAAGCTGCTCTCCAAGATCAAATGTGGTGAGATTTGGATAAATTTGCTGATTTTCCAAACGGTTCAGCTTGAGAATGTTCGTCATCATATCGGCAAGACGACGAGATCCATCGGTAATTGCCTTGGCATATTCGATGCGTTTTTTTTCGGGCAGATCGGGAGCTTGCATAAGAGTTCCATAGTTCTGCATGACGGCAAGAGGGGTTTTCATCTCGTGGGATACGTTGGCAATAAAATCGGTGCGGAGTGTTTCAACACTCGACAGCTCCTCTGTCATGGCATTGATGGCTTCCCCTACTTGATTGAATCCTTCCATCCCGGAGCCGTGCATACGTTTGACGCGGACAGAGAAGTCACCACTCATAATTTTTTCGGCTGCCTCCGTGATGCTTTTTACCGGTTTCTCCACCATGATCTTGCGACGGATGAAATCCACCGTTTTGAAAAGCAGCGTTAGGATTAAGACGTTGAGAAAGGTGATTTTGGCCGCCTCGGCAATGTTTTCCGTGGTATAAACCAGCCCCATTTCTTTTGACAATACGTTCAAGAACAGCATCATGCAGCAGGACACGACAAAACCAACCGAAAGAAAGAAAATCAAAAAGCCGCTAAACTCCCGAAGTATCCTGCGAAACGTCGGCTTCTTCATTTTATCACCGCCTTGTAACCAAGACCGTGAACGGTCTGTATCTCAAAAGAATCACATTCCGAGAGCTTTGCACGGAGCTTTGTCATATAAACGTCTACCGTTCTCGTGCTTGTCTGCGTATCCACATCCCAAAACTCATCCATAAGCTGTGTTCGAGTAAAGGTCTTTTTCGGATAGGAGAGAAGTTTATAGAGCAAATCAAACTCTCTTGCTGTAAGAGATATTTCCTCGCCGTTAAGTGTTGCACTTCTTTCGTCCGCATCCATTACGAAATTTCCGACCTCAAGGCGACGGCTTGCCGCGATCTTGGAGCGCCGAAGAAGTGCGCCAATACGCAAGAAAAGCTCGTCAAGGTCGATGGGCTTGGTCATATAGTCGTCGATGCCGATGCGAAACCCTCTTTGCTTGGACGCGAAATCGTCACGGGCGGTCATAAATAAGATGGGGATATCGTTATTGAGCGAGCGCACCGTCTTTGCCAGCTCAAATCCGTCGATGTTCGGCATCATGATATCCGACACGATACAGTCGAATGTGGTCTTATACATCTCGTCGTAGGCGTCTTGCGCGCCCAGACAACCGACAGCCTCATATCCGCTTTTGTTCAGAAAAGAACATACGCTGCGGTTCAGATCTCTGTCATCCTCCACAACTAAAATTTTGAACATATTTTTATCCTCCAAGGACGCTTTTCGCTTTTACAACTCTATTATAACATAGAAATGTTAAAGTTTTGTTTGTGTTTTCGCCTTTTTGGAAAAAATCTTGTACATTTTTGGATCCGATTTGCCGCCAAAACACAAAAAGCAAGATGGCAAAAACCGTCTCGCTTTTTGGCGCCTTTATTTTTTGTCGCTCATAGCGTGGATGCGAGCCTCGGCTGCGGCTTTTCTTTCGTTCGCCTCGGCAATCTGCTCGTCGCGCTCTGCCTGCATCATGGCTTTTCTTTTTTCGGGGGCTCCCATTGCCTTTGCTTCTTCCCACTGCGCTTTGGATTCTGCCTTGGTTGCCGCAAAATTGGCTTTATCAACCTCGTGCTGTGCCTTTGCGCTTTCCTTCATGTCCCCAAATGCCTTCTTAAAGAATGCCTTGATTCCCATTATGAGTGGTTCTCCTTTTCTTTGATTTTTTATCACTTGCTCATGATCTTTTCGCTGAGTTTAAGAATTTCAGCACTGTATTTCTTCTTGCGATTTCCAAGAACGCCCTTGTAGATCGGATAATTTACGAGTGCCATAATCATTCCGATGATGCCGATCACGATGCCGGGAACCATCGCGGAATCCAGGCCGACAGTAGCGCCGATGTCGGTCATTACAAGGCTCATGCCTGCGCCCATAATGATAGCCGAAACACTGCCGAATACGTAGGCAAATACATTGGCGGGACGCTTCACTTTCGCGTCAAGCTTACGGAGTGCGTCGAGCTCCGAGGCCTCTTTTTCCATATACTGTGTGCGGATTTTTTGTGCTATAAACTGCTGATCGTTCTTGTTCATAATAATTGCCTTTCTGCGTTTGCTTTTTGATTTTGTGAGTGTATTATAACCAGCGTTTGTTTTTGATTTTTTTATGAAATGTTTTTGTTTTGTTAATCATCCGCTTTTTTGGAAGGAATGATTTTTTTGGATAAGCGAAGAGTTTCGGGTATGAATTTCGGCATGTTTTTCCGGGCTCCTTCGGTGAGTTTCGGAATTTATGAAAACGGTATTATACGAAAAAAATTGTATATTTTTATATAAAATAAAATTTTATTTTATGTAATGTGCCGAAAATTGTTTTTTTATGAGGGATTTCTTGACATCGTTTGGGGCGTGTGATATAATTATTACAGATTTATTAAAAAGGATGGCTTTTGCTTTTGTAATTGAGGTTTTTGCCGTCGTTTTTTCTTTTTAAGGGGGTGCCGCCGTGAGAGAATTGGAAGAAAAAATTCTAAGGGATGGCATTGTTTTGCCCGGTGAGGTACTCAAAGTCGGCAGTTTTCTCAATCAGCAGATCGACGTTGCTTTTTTGAATAAAATGGGAGATGAAGTGGCCCGTCTTTTTGCGGGGGAGGAGATCACCAAGGTGCTGACGATCGAGGCGTCGGGCATTGCGTTTGCTTACGCCATTGCCGCAAGTCTTGGCGTCCCTATGGCGTTTGCCAAGAAGCATTCTACGGCAAACGTGAGTGGTGAGATCTATACGGCACTGGTTCATTCGTATACACACAATCAAGATAATAATATCGTCATCAGTAAGGAATATTTGAAGCCGACGGATAAAATTCTGATCGCGGACGATTTCCTTGCCGTAGGGGGCGCACTGAACGGTCTGCTTTCCATTGTGGAGCAGGCAAGGGCTTCACTTGTAGGATGCGCCATTGCCATTGAAAAAGGCTTTCAGGGCGGCGGTGACCGCTTGCGCGCAAAGGGAATTCGCGTGGAGTCACTTGCCATTATCGAGTCCATGTCGGACCAATCGCTCACCTTCCGCGCGTGAGCCACTTACATTTTGTATGCACTGCACTGCATAAATATTTTTTTTGGAGGAACATTCAAATGTTCAAGAAGGTTTTATCTTTGTTCTTGGTAGTTACCATGTTGCTTGGCGCTGCTTTTGCATTCAGCGCTTGCGGCAATGAGAATGGCGGCGACGAGACGACTGACAACGGCGAGGTCAACGAGAAGGTTGCCGTCAAGGCGGCGCTGATCTGTTTGCACGGTGACAGCTCTACCTACGACAAGAACTTTATCGACGCATTCAAGGTAGCTTGCGCCAATAAGGGGCTTACCGAGGCAGACTACACCATCATCACCGATATCCCCGAGGGTACCGAGTGCTATGACAAGGCTGCTGACTTTGCTGACTCCGGCTACAACGTAATTTTTGCTGACTCCTTCGGTCATGAGGCTTATATGATCCAGGCAGCAAAAGAGTATCCCAACGTACAGTTCTGCCACGCAACGGGAACCAAGGCACACACTGAGGGCCTTGCAAACTATCAGAACGCATTCGCTTCGATCTACCAGGGTAGATTCCTTGCAGGTGTTGCAGCTGGTCTTAAGCTCGTTGAGCTTTACGGCGATGCTGAGGGCAAGGTTTCGGATGAGAACGCAAAGATCGGTTACGTTGGCGCGCATCCCTATGCAGAGGTTGTTTCGGGCTACACGTCCTTCTACCTTGGCGTAAAGAGCGTTGTTGCAAACGTAACGATGGAGGTTCGTTACACCGGTTCTTGGTATGACGAGACCGCTGAGAAGACCACTGCCGAGGCTCTTATCGCTGCAGGCTGCAAGCTGATCTCCCAGCACGCTGACTCCATGGGTGCTCCCACCGCATGTGAGAATGCCGGCATCCCCAACGTTGCTTACAACGGCGAGACCGGTAAGAATACCTTTGTGATCGCTTCCAGAATTGACTGGGTTCCTTACTATGAGTATATGCTTGACTGTGTTATGAACGGTGAGGACATTGCAGATGACTGGACCGGTACGCTTGCAAACGGCGCTGTTAAGATCACCGCTCTCGGTGCAGCAGCTGCTGAAGGCACGCAGGCAAAGCTTGACGAGGTTGCAGCTAAGCTGAACGACGGTTCTCTTAAGGTATTCGATTGCGCTACCTTCACGGTAAATGGCGAGACTTTGACAGAGTATCTTGCTGACGTTGACGACGCAGGCGACTTCCAGCCCGAGACCAACGTGATCAGAACCGAGAACGGCATCACCTTCTTCGACGAGAGCGCAGACCGTTCCGCTCCTTACTTCGATATTCGTATCGACGGCATCACTGAGATTGATTAAAGATTAACTGATTTGTTTTCTTGCCGAGCACAAAAGCGTAAGCTGAGATCGGTTTGGAAAAAGCATAAGGGTTGTCGTTTTTCTGCGGCAACCCTTTATGCGATAAATGTCCGGTTTTATAGTCTTTTGATTTCCTAAATATGAAGGAGAAAAAATTGTGGAAAAGCAAACGGTAATCGAGCTTCGCGGCATTACCAAGCGGTTTGGTGCGAGCATCATTGCGAACAATAACGTTTCCATGGACGTTAAGGAGGGTGAGATCCTTTCCGTTCTCGGTGAGAACGGTTGTGGCAAAACCACCCTTATGAATATGCTGGCAGGCATCTACTATCCGGACGAGGGAACCATCCTCATTCGCGGCGAGGAGGCCAGCATTCGTTCTCCCAAGGACGCCTTTCGTTATAATATTGGTATGATCCATCAGCACTTTAAGCTGATCGACGTATTTACCGCTGCCGAAAATATCGTGATTGGTATGGACGACGGTGAAAAGTACGACATGAAATTAGCAAAAAACCGTATTCGCGAAATGAGCGAAAAATACGGATTCCATATAGAGTTAGATAAAAAGATTTACGATATGTCGGTGTCGGAAAAGCAGACGGTGGAGATCGTCAAGGCGCTATACCGCGGAGCCGATGTGCTTATTTTGGACGAGCCGACTGCGGTTTTGACGCCGCAGGAAATCGACCGTCTTTTCTTGGTACTTCGCGCCATGCGCGAGGACGGCAAGTCTGTGATCATTATCACGCATAAGCTGGGCGAGGTTATGGCGATCTCCGACCGTGTGACCGTGCTCCGTAAGGGTGAGCACGTCAAGACCGTTAACACCGCCGAAACGACCGAGAAGGATCTTGCGGACATGATGGTGGGACAGAAGGTCACGCTTAACATCGACCGTCCTCTCCCCGAAAATCCCGAGCTGCGTCTTGACGTGTCGGGCCTTTCGCTTATGGGAAACGAAGGCAACCTTGTGCTTGACGACGTGAGCTTTTCCGCCTATAGCGGAGAGATCCTCGGTATTGCAGGCATCGCGGGAAGCGGTCAAAGAGAGCTGCTTGAGTCGGTTGCGGGACTTCATCATTTGGGGGCGGGATGCATTACCTACTACAATCCCAAAAAGGACAAGCCCATTACCTTCTATCATAAGACCTTTGAACGCGTGATGGAGTTGGCAAACGAGGGAATGCTCCGTTATGCCGACGGCCGAGATTTCACGGGTAAGGATGAGAGCGGAAAAGTGCTCTCGAAAAAGACGATTCGCGCGCAGGTGGAAGCAGGCGAGATCTTTTTCAAGGAGGACGAGGTCATCAATTTGCGCGAGAAGACGCCCTTGCAGATCCGCGAGCTTGGCGTGCGCTTCTCCTTCGTTCCCGAGGACCGCTTGGGTATGGGTCTTGTTGGCGATATGGATATTACCGACAATATGATGCTTCGCAGCTATCGCCGCGGAAAGTCGATCTTTGTCGATCGCAAGGGGCCGGAGGATCTTGCCAACGAGATCATTGAGAGCCTTCAGGTCGTGACGCCCGGTACGCACACCCCCGTGCGTCGCTTGTCGGGCGGCAATGTGCAAAAGGTGCTTGTTGGACGAGAGATCGCCGCAGGCCCCCGCGTTTTGATGGCGGCATATCCGGTGCGCGGTCTTGATATTAACTCCTCTTATACCATTTACAATCTTCTCACCGAGCAAAAGAAAAACGGCGTGGCCGTTATCTTCGTAGGCGAGGACCTGGATGTGCTTTTGGCACTCTGCGATCGCATTTTGGTCATCGCGGGCGGAAAGGTAATGGGTACGGTGGATGCACGAGAGGCAAAGAAGGAGGAGATCGGTCTTATGATGACGGGTACCGTTCTCGGGGAGAAAGAAAATCAAGAGGGAGGAAGCTTTTAAAGCAATTTGTCTATGGAAAAGAAACAAATAAAACAAGAACAGATCAAAAAAGATCCCCTCTTACGTCTTGTCAAGCGAGGGGTTCTCCCCGCGTATAAGATCGTTTTGATCTACGCGGCGGCGATTGTGCTGAGTCTTTTGCTTTCGGCAATCATTTGCTCGCTGTTTTCTTCGAAAAACGCACTTGCGTTTTTCACGTCGATCTTTAACGGTGCATTTGGCTCCTCGCGCAGAATTTGGCTGCTTTTGCAGGATACCGCTTTGCTTCTCGGCGTAGCGGTTGCGCTTGTGCCTGCGTTCAAAATGAAGTTCTGGAACCTTGGCGGTAACGGACAGATCCTTGTCGGTTGCTTGGCGGCGATCTCTTGTATGTTTTACCTTGGCGGTAAGCTTCCGGACACGGTGCTCATGCTTCTCATGGCGGTGGCAAGCATTGTGGCAGGCGCCGTATGGGGCCTTCTTCCTGCCATCTTCAAGGCGCATTTCGGCACCAACGAGTCGCTCTTTACGCTCATGCTCAACTATATCGCTACGGGACTTGTTTCCATGTTCCTTACCATTTGGGTAAAAAGCGGATCGGGCGTGCTTGTGCCGTTAAATGAGGGCAATTTCCCCGCACTGTTCGGCAACAAGTATTTGCTGACGATTTTGGTATTCTTCGTTCTTGCCATTTTGATGTTCATTTACTTAAAGTATACCAAGCACGGCTACGAGATCTCGGTCGTGGGTGACAGCCCGAACACCGCAAAGTATATTGGTATTGACGTAAAGCGCGTTATCATCCGCACGATGATCCTCTCGGGTGCGCTTGCGGGCATTGTCGGACTTTTCCTTGCGGGCGGTATCCATCATACGATCAGTACCGCTTCGGCGAATAATATGGGCTTTACCGCCATTATGGCAACGTGGCTGGCCGCCTTTAATCCCCTTATCATGATGGGTACGTGCTTCTTTATTATCTTTATTTCAAGAGGTATGGTGCAGGTCAGAGGAGATTTTGGCTTCACCAACGACAGTATTGCCAATATTGTTATCGGTCTCGTATATTTCTGTGTGATCGCGTGCAGCTTCTTCATCACCTATCGCGTGGTGTTCCGCAAGTCGGGCGCGAAGAGCTTAAAGGCTAAACAGATCAAGGGAGGGAAAGAAGAATGATACCGTTTTTAGTATCTGCACTCTCAATTGCCACCGTCCTTTTGTATGGTTGTGTCGGTGAGATCATCACTGAAAAGGCGGGACATTTGAATCTTGGTATTCCCGGCATTATGTGTATGGGAACGGCGGGCGGTTGTCTTGGCGTATCGCTTTATATGGGTGGACTGGCATCGCCTTCTGAGGCTTCGTGGATTTTGCTGGTTCTTATCTCCTTTGTTTTTTCCATGGTGTTTGCAGCGGTGCTTGGCGGCGTGTATGCGCTTTTGACCGTAACGCTTCGCTGCAACCAGAATATTACCGGTCTTGCCATTACCATTTTCGGTAGCGGCGCCACCAATTTCATTATGTCCTTTGTAGACCGCACCCACTTTGATCCCGCGGGCAAGCTGATCTCCTCCTCACTTCCTTTTGCAGACCGCCTTGGCGGCTTTGGTCAGGTTGTGTTTGGACACGGAATTTTTGTGTATCTCGCTATCGTAACGGCGGTTGTTTGCTCCGTTATCCTCAACAAAACGCGCGTGGGACTTCATTTGCGTGCCGTAGGGGAGAGCCCTGCTACTGCCGACGCGGCGGGTATCAATGTGGTTCTGTATAAGTACGTGGCCATCCTTTTGGGAAGCGCCATCGCCGGTCTTGGCGGCTTCTACTATATTATGGACTATATCAAGGGAAGCTGGGAAAACGCCGCTACCATTGAAGCATTCGGTTGGTTGGCGATCGCCCTTGTTATCTTTGTTCTTTGGAAGCCCAATGTCGGTATTATCGGTGCATTTTTGTTCGGTGCTTGCTTTATTGTGGCTTTCGTTATCGGCAATATCACGCCCACGCAAAGAGAGATCATCAAGATGCTTCCTTACGTGGTTACCATTGCGGTGCTTGTGTTGACCAGCATTCGTAAAAAGCGCGAGCATCAGCCGCCGGCCTCGCTCGGACTCCCTTATTTCCGCGAGGACCGCTAAATGCGAAAAAACGTCCCTTTTCAAAGAAAAGGGGCGTTTTCTTTTGCAAAAATGTGAAAAATTGACAAAAAAAGAGAATGCAAACTGTGCAAAATCGTGATTTGGCGTATTTCTTTTTGACGAAAAAAGTGATAAAATATATAATAGATTTTTAGCGCTATTTTAAAGAAAGAGAAGGGAAAAGACCTTGATTCGAAGTGATTTAAGAAACGTAGCGATCATAGCCCACGTTGACCACGGAAAGACCACGCTTGTGGATGAGATGCTCAAGCAGGGCGGTGCCTATCGTGAAAATCAGGCAACCGAAGAGCGTGTAATGGACAGCAATGCGCTGGAGCGTGAGCGCGGCATTACCATTTTGGCAAAAAATACGGCCGTACATTATAAGGATATTAAGATCAATATTATCGACACCCCCGGCCACGCGGATTTCGGCGGTGAGGTCGAGCGTATCTTAAAGATGGTGAATGGTGTTATTCTTTTGGTCGACGCGGCCGAGGGCCCCATGCCCCAGACGCGCTTTGTGCTGCAAAAGGCACTTTCGCTCAACCATCGCGTGATTGTTGTTATCAACAAGATCGACAAGCCCGACGCGCGCATTGGCGAGGTGGAGGACGAGGTTTTGGAGCTTCTGTTGGATCTTGGTGCCAACGACGAGCAGCTTGACAGCCCCATGCTTTACTGCTCGGGCAGAGCGGGCACAGCTTCGGAGTCGCCCGACGTGGAAGGAACCACCCTTGAGCCTCTGTTTGATAAGATCCTTGACTATATTCCCGCGCCCGAGGGCGACGAGAATGGCGAGCTTCAGCTTCTCGTTTCCTCGATCGACTATAACGACTACGTTGGCCGTATCGGCATCGGACGCATTGAGCGCGGTACCATTCGCAAGAATCAGGACGCGTATATCTGCAACTATCATACCGAAGCGGCTCCCAGACGTACCAAGGTGGTCTCGATCTCGCAGTTTGACGGTCTTGGCAAAATTTCTGTGGATACGGCTACGGTGGGAGACATCGTGTGCTTCTCGGGAGCCGAGGAGATCACCATTGGTGACACCATCACCTCGTTGAATGCGCCCGAGGCGTTGGAGTTCGTCAAGGTGAGTGAGCCTACGCTCGAAATGACCTTCTCGGTCAACAGCAGTCCCTTTGCCGGTCGCGAGGGCAAATTCGTCACCTCGCGTCAGATCCGTGAGCGTCTGTATAAAGAGCTTCTCAAGGACGTTTCGCTCCGCGTAAGCGATGGCGAGACCACCGAGGAATTCAAGGTGGCAGGCAGAGGTGAGATGCACCTTGCCATTCTTATTGAGACCATGCGCCGCGAGGGCTTTGAGGTATGCTGCTCTAACCCGCGCGTACTGTATAAGGAGATCGACGGCGTGAAGTGCGAGCCGATGGAGCGCGTGACGCTTGACGTGCCTGCCGAATACGTGGGCGCCGTGGTTGAAAAGCTGGGAAGACGCAAGGGCGACCTTTTGGAGATGGCTCCCGTGGGTACCCGTACGCGTATTGAATATGTGATTCCCGCGCGCGGCCTGTTTGGCTACCGCTCGGAGTTTTTGAGCGATACACACGGTGAGGGCATTATGAACTCGGTCTTTGAGGACTATCAGCCCTTCCGCGGCGAGATCACGAGGCGGTATACCGGCTCGCTGATCGCATCCGAAAGCGGCGTGACGACGCGTTACGGTCTTTATAACACGCAGGAGCGCGGCGCACTGTTCGTAGGGCCGCAGACCCCCGTTTACGAGGGTATGATCGTGGGCGAATGTCCCAAGAACGAGGATATTGCCATCAATCCGTGTAAGGAAAAGCATTTGACCGCCATTCGTTCGGCAGGTGCCGACGAAAAGCTTCTTCTGACGCCGCCTGTCATTTTCTCCTTGGAGGAAGCGCTTGAGTTTATTAACGACGATGAGCTCATTGAGGTAACGCCTAAGAGCATTCGTCTTCGCAAAAAGATACTCAACAACGAGCTTCGTATGAAGGAAACCATGCGTCTGCGCCGTGCGGCAGCAGCCGAAAAATAAACAAATCCCGAGCGAAACGGTGCCGTTTCGCTCGGGATTTGTTTATTTCAGATCTTTGGATTCGTTGGGCTCCAGATGTAGACTGAAGGTTTGGTCGCGGCAGACGCAGATGCAATCGATTGCCTCGTTTGTGACGTTGGCCACGCGCACCGAGCTTCCGTAAAGATCGGTGAAAATGCGCGTGCCTTCGGTTACGGTGAATACGCGTTCCCCGTTGATGCTTCCCGTGGTAACGCCGTTTCCTGCCTTGACAAGATACACGTCGTTGCCCCACGTGAAGCGATACTCTGACGACGCGTCTCCCATACCGAGACAGCCCCAGCAAACCGTTTCGCGATCGGCGTACACGCCGAAGAAGCGCTTGATGACCTCAAGAACGGCTGAGGCGGTGGGAACGTACTTTGCCTCGCGGTCGATGTTTTGCGGGCTTCCCGTCAGGGCGTCAAAGGTTACGGGGAAAAGCGCGTCCTCTCCTGTGGCGCAAAGCAATTTTTTGCCAAGCTCGGTCAAAAGCGAGTAATAGCCGTATTTTTCAAGTGCGGGAATGGCACGGCGGTAGGTCACGCCGCGCGGATTGCCGCAAAATTCGTTGTTGGGATCAAAAAGAGAATGGTTGCGGGCAACCGAGGGGAGTGGCATGGGCGTCCAGAATTCCTCTTTGTTACGAAGGTGGTGTTTTACGAGGGCGTCTGCCATGGGTTGATCGGCCGCGCCGAAATAAAGGAGTTGAAGATTGTTGATTGATAGGGTACTGAGTATCCCGCCGCGATAATCGCGGTCAAAGCAGGCGTGAAAGCCGCCCAACCACAAAAAGCCGCGGATTTTTGTGGCAACAGCGGTTGCCTTTTGGAGCCATGCCGCCGACTCCTCTTTCTTTCCAAGCATAAGGGCAAGCTCGGAAAGGGCTACGCGAATGCTATATGCCTCGGCCATAAGAGCAAAGGATTCCACGGGGAAGGGAGAATCCGAGTTCTCCTCGCTGTTTGTCATTCCGATGATCGATGGAAAACGGTCGGCGCCAACACCCTCCTCGGACTCGCTTTCATGAAAAATTTCCAAGCTGCCGTTGGAGTTTTGGTCGTGCATTTTCCAAAGATACGCGTCAAATTGAGAAAGAGTATCGTATAGTTGTTTGCTGTAAGCGGAGTTCTTGTTTTTGACCAGATAACAAAGCTTTACGGCTTCCTCGGCGAAGCTGAAGCCTGTTACGGTCTCGTAAGAGGGATAGATACGGGTGTCCTTGCAAGAAAGCGCAGAGGCAAGCCTGCCGTCCTTGCGCGGCGTAACCAGAAAGGCGCGTACCGAGTCGATGGCAACGTCGGTGTTATAATCCGCAAGCGTCTCGGCACTCATCAGGCTATAATTCAGCGTGGCGGTGTGGCTATTTGGTGAGTCGGTGAGTAGCTTTCGCTCGCCGAAATCCTTGACTGCCGCAAGCAGCGTGTCCTTGGCGCACGTATATAAGCGGTCGAGCCTTTTATCCGTAGTGTGAAAGCTGACGTTCGTGTGGATCATAGGAAGCCTCCTTTCCGATTTGGATTCTCTGTACGGGAAACATTTTGGATTTAAACTTCAAATTTTGATTTATCGGTGGGGACGCCAAGGGCTCTGCCCTTGGAACCCACAAGCCTTTGAAAAGGCTTGACCGAAACTTTTCCTGCATTGGTTCGCTTAAACTTCACGTCATTTTGAGCCGCGTACAGCGCACGCGCAGAAAAGAGAGCGAGCTCTCTTTGTCTGCCGCGTGGTTCGCGGCGTAAACGTTCTTCTCGCTTTAGCGAGAAGAACCAAAATGACTCGGAGCCCCCTTACAATAAAGTTTTTGCAGACTTTGTAGTAAAAAATTCCAGAAAAGTTTTTGAAGGGTGGTAGGGAAACTTTTTTCAAAAAGTTTCCCTACGCGTTCCCCGATAAACATCAATTTACGGAAATGCAGTATGGATTATTTTATGTAGTTGCCGAAGAAATACGCGGTATCCTTGGCACTTTTAAGAGACGAGGGGGCGTTTCCGAGAATGGCAATATATTCTTTACCGTTTTCATCGACGGCGAGAGCTGCTTGACAGCTTTTTGCCTCATCGGTGAAGCCGGTTTTTCCGCCGATCACGGTCAAGCCGTTGGCAAGCTTGGGGGAGATCCCGTTGTCCTTGAAGCGATCGACAAGCGTGGAGTTGGCAAAGGTCATGCGGTAGGTGGTATACTGACCGTCCTTATAATAGCCAAGGTAGGTGACATAGGTTTCGGCGGTGATGATGGTATGGAAAAGCTCGTTTTCGAGCGCTTTCGCAAAAATGACCGTCATTTCTGCGGGGGTGGTATAGTGGTTTTTGTCGTGCAGGCCGTTGGCGTTTGTGAAATGCGTGGAGACAAGGCCAAGCTCCTCGGCCTTCTCGTTCATGAGCGCGGCAAAGGCGTTCTCATCCCCGGCCACCTCCTTTACAAGCATCAAAACGGCATCGGTATCCGACTCCAAAAGCATGGCGTACATACATTGCTCCACCGTGAGAAGATCGCCCTTGTCGATGCCGACGCGGGATCCCTCGGGGTACTGTTTTTTGATGTCCTCGGTCAGCGTGAGCTGCTTGTCCAGTGAGGACGAAAGCCGATCGTACGCCACGAGGAAGGTCATGATCTTGGTAAGCGAGGCGGGATACATGATCTCATTGCCGTTTTTGACGGCTATGGCCTTGAGGGAGTCGGCCTCGGTGAGAAGCACGAATCTCGAGTGCAGCTCGCCCGTGACGGGCACGGCCTCGGAAAGCCCGTTGACCCGAAGTGCGGGGAAGAGCGGCGGGTCGTTATTTTCCACGGTGATGGCAGGCGTGGTCTCTGCAGGCGTCTCTTCACGGCCGATGCTCGAAACGAGAACAAAAACGGCCACGATAAGCAAGAGCAGAAGCAGGCCTGCTAAAAATGTGGGATTGCGGAAAACCGAATGTTTCTTGGGCTTGACAGGAAAAAGACTGCTGTGCGTAAGCGTGAGATCGTCACGGCTTTGCGTGCTTTCGGCATTCTTTTTCAGGTCAATGACTATGGTTTTTCCGTCATCATGCTGTTCCATATATACACTCTCCCTGATAATATCAATATATTGTTATTATATCATATTTTTTCCTGAATTGCAAGGGGGGAAAAAGAACGGATTGGCATTGTGAAATTTTTTGTTTGCTATTGACAGCTTTTATAAAATATGCTATAATAAAATATATTTTAATCTCATATTTTTGGAGGGTAGTATGAAAAACGAAAAAAAACTTTGGATCGTTGCCGTTTTTGCGTTGCTTTTTGCGGTTTTGCTCGGCATTTGGGGAGCGGCCGAGACGGAAACGCCCGTGTCTTCCAATGTTGACGCTTCGTTCATTTCCTATCAAGTGACGAAGGGCGAAGGTGACACGTTCTCGCTTCGTGCGATCGCGGGACTGGATTCCTTGAATTATAAGAACTTCGGATACGAGGTGACCATCACTACCGGGAGCGGAATCGAGACGGCTTCGGGTACAAGCACCAAAGTCTACTCCTCGGTCTATAGCGGTGCTACGCCATACTCCATTAAGGAGTATTTTGGCTATAAGTACGGCGCATTTGCTACCATAAATGGTCTTGCTTTGGATTCTGCTTATACCGAGCTCGAGATCCGTCCCTTCGTTACCGAGCGGAGTGGCGAAGTAACCTATGGAAAAAGTGCTACGCTTGTCTATGAGGGTGATGTAGAAAACGGCTATCCCGTGCTCTCGTGTACGGTCGCGACGTGTGCACATCAGAGCGTTACCAAAACCGTCATCACGGCTCCTACTTGCACCGCGAGTGGCGAAACTTTTGTAAGCTGTAATAACTGTGAATATACCAAAACCGTTGTTACACCTCGTTCGCACCAGGACGAGCCGGTTGCTACGGCGCTTGGCTTTTCCGAGTATACTTGTAAGCTTTGCGGGGAAAAGGCTATGGTCGTCGGCGGAGGAGAAACGCTCAAGCTTTCTGCGTTCTGCGAGGGTGAGCTTAGCTTCGCACTTCTGGGAGCTGTAGCAAACAACAACCTTGAGGTTCTTGTAGACGGTGTGAGCATGGGCCAAGCGCCTTTCTCGAATGCAGGTGAGGGCGCACTTGAGATTGAGTCGCTCCAGCGCGCAGGCCACACGGTCGAGTTCGTGAACAAGAATTATCAGGATGTTCGTATTACGACTACCGCTATGGACGGCTATTTCCACCGTGCCGATACCGTTTACGGAGACGGTATTCTGTATGTGGAAATGCTTGGCAAGGGAAGCCTTGAATACAGTGACTTCTGCGTATACGTACGTACAAACGATCCCTCCGGTAAGTATTATGTTTGTTACAATTTCAAGTATCAGTACGATACCACCGCCACTAACTATGCGCCAAATAGCGGTACCAACATCAGTAACTACCGTATCTACGGTGCTGCGCTGGTTCAGATCACGAACGTAAGCGAAAGCGGCATTACGGCGACTACGGTGGAGAACGTATTGGGCACGGGAGAGATCTCCTTGGCGATCCGACAGAGAAATCCGTATCTCGACCAGATCCCCGAAAGTGCAAAGGAAAATTTGCAAGCAAACGGACAGGCGCTCGAGCACGTTGGCGGCTTCCACGGCGACGAGTGGTTGAGTGCGGTTTCGCTTGTGGCGGACGATACGGTTATTGACCTTAAGACCTCCGAGCACAAGGTAATTGCTTGCAGCGCAGTGCTCTTTGATCAAACCTCTACCATGTATGCGTGGGGTACGAGCTACGAAGGCTACCGCGGTCTGCCCTTCGCCGAGCACACGCAGAATTTTGCCATAAACTCCACGGGCATCAACCATATGCAGACGCTGGAGTGGCTTCGCGGCGACTATAGTGCGGCAGGGTATATGCCGATGTTCACGATGCTGCGCGGAACGTATGGCAATCGGTTTATTGACACCATTCGCTCGTATGATGAGTATGGCAATATGCTTGAGGAATATCAGATGACGGATGACCGTGTTTCCACGCAATTCTCGGTTCTTCAGGGCAGTAATATTGTCGCATACGAATATGCCGGTGATAAGGGAATCACGGCCCGTGTGGATTTCCGTGAGGCAAACGATCAGGTGTCCCTCAGTTCACGTATCGACATTCGTGCAGAAAGCCAAGGAGATAACAAGCTATATGTGCCGTTTGCTTCGGCGAAGAACGGTCTCATTCCTGCCGAGGGTGAGATCTGGATGGTCGAATCGCACTATAGGATCGATTACGTCAAGCCCAACGCTTGAGTAGGGCAACAGCAGGCACGAGAAGCCGTTTATAAACGGCTTCTCGTGCCTATTTGATGAAAAAGGACAGAGAATTTTACCTTCTCTGTCCTTTTTTAGCGTTTGTCGTTATGTTTACTTAAGAACGCCTTCAAGCGGGGTTACGCCGAAGCGTTTCGCAAGACCGTGGAGGATCTCATCGGGAATGACGTTCTCCGCGTGTCCCAGCGTAAGCATATAGATCTGCGCGGTCTTTTCTACCGTCTCAATCAGACCGAACACCTCGTCCATATCTCTGCCCGAGCCGTAAATGCCGTGGTTGGTCCAGACGACCAGACGGAAATCCTTCATCTTCTTGGCCGTTGCCTCACCGATCTCGTTGGTACCGCAGACCATGCAGGGAAGTACGCCTACACCGTCGGGGAAGACCACGATCGACTCGGTGTTAGACTGCCACAAGCGGTGCGTGAATTCCTTTTCGTCAATAGGACAGACGGCATTCATGGCAATGGTATAGGTCGGATGCGAGTGCATAACCACGCGATGCTTATCGTCCACGCTCAGACGCGAGATGTGGCTCATCAGGTGAGCGGGAAGCTCGGAGGTGAAACGACCCTCATCATCCCAACCCCAAAGAAGCTCGGCGGTGGTGCCGTCTTTGGCAATTCGAATGATACCCAAGCTGTTTTCGGGGTCGATCTCTACGTTCTTGAAGTACTTACCCGTTCCCGTAACCAAAAAGATCTTGCCGATAAGGGGCGTTGCGTCAAATCCCGTGGGAATGGTACGCAACACGTAATTCATGTCGAGATACTCGGCCACCTCGGCCTCGTCCAAAAGCAGACTGATGTTACCGCCGTTTCGCTCGTCCCATCCCAGACGGTACATATTAGCGGTGGCGCGGCACATATCCACGATAAAGGGTGCGTTTAAAATGTTCTTTTTCATGTGTTTTTTTCCTCGGTTCTATTTTTTTTAATGAATTTGAATATCAAAAGATTTTTCTACGATCTCACGGCCCTCGGCGACGTCTCGAATCTCGCCTCTGCCGATGAACTGCATCAGAAGGTTGCCGATCGCGGTACCCTCGGTGGGACCCGTGATGAGCTTCTTACCCGTGTGGCGAATGGTCAGCTCGTTGAGCAGCTCGTTCTTGGAGCCGCCACCGATGATATTGAGCGTCGCATAGCGGTTGCCCGTTACGCCCTCAAGTGCCTCAAGGCTTGCCGCGTACGAGCGTGCAAGATTGTTGAGAATGGTGTAAGCAATCTCGCCGATCGAGAGGTCTCTGCCTACGGTCTCCTTGATGGTCTCGGTCATGCTGACGGGAGCCATGAATTTCTTTTCGTTTACGTCAAAGGTGGCGTCGATGGGGTTCTCTCGTGCCATATCGGTAAGCTCGGCAAAGCTGTATTTGTCGTCAGCCTCGTGGCGAACCTGCTGAAGCAACCAAAGTCCCATGATATTTTTCTGCAAGCGGAATTTGCCTTCGGGCGCGCCCTCGTTAGAGTAGTCGGCCTTGCAGGCAGCGGCGTCGGTGTGTGCAAAGGGCTGCTCTACGCCAAGAAGCGACCACGTACCGCTCGAAATGTAGGGCGCCTCGCCCTTGAGGGGGGCGGCGACAATGGCACTTGCCGTGTCGTGTGTGGCGGGCAGAACAATGCGTGCCTCGTAGCCCACGCGTGCGGCGACCTCGGGTGAGAAGGTTCCTACCGTTGTCGAAGGCTTGGAGGGCGTGCGGAAAATACTCTTGTCACAACCGAGCAGATCAAGGATCTCGTCGTCCCAGGTACCCGTCTTGGCGTTGACCATACCCGTCGTGGTGGCGTTGGTGTAATCCTGCACCTTTTTGCCGGTCAGACGGAAGTGGAAGTAGTCGGGAAGCATCAAAAAGGCAGCGGCCTTATCCAGACGGCCGGTCATACGGTCGTGATAAAGCTGGTATACCGTGTTGAAGGACGCAAACTGAATGCCTGTTTTTTCGTAAAGCTTTTCAAAGGGGATCTTCTCGTGTACCTTAGGGATCGAGAGATCGGTGCGGCTATCGCGGTAGCAGTAAGCACCCTCAATGGCCTCGTCGTTCTTATCCAAAAGGACGTAGTCAACGCCCCAAGTGTCAATGCCTACCGTTTCGGGAATTTTTCCAAGCTCTGCCGCTTTAGCAAGACCCGTGAGGATCTCCTTAAAAAGACGGTCAATATCCCATTTTAAGCAACGTGCGCCGTCCTTAGTGACGGTGGTCGGATTGTTGGGGAAGCGGTAGATCTCCTCGGTTTTGAGGATGCCGTTTTCCAGCCAACCGAGAATATGGCGTCCTGAGGATGCACCTATATCAATCGCAAGACTGTAGGATCTCATAAAATTCCTCCTGTCAAAATGTTTTCATTCATATTATAAATTATCTTTGTCCTTTTGTCAATATGTGGCGTAAACATTGACAAAAGAGCACAAATATGATATAATATCTGCATGAAATGAGCAGAAATGAGCAGAAAATATGAAAAATCAAGAAAGAAACGACAGAATACTCGAATATTTGAAGCATCATAAGCGCGCCAAGGTGGGCGAGCTGGCCGAAGCACTTTTCGTCAGCGAGACCACGGTGCGTCGTGCGCTTGACGAATTGCAGGATTTTGGGCTTGTGGAGCGCACGCATGGCGGCGCGGTTTTGAACGAAAACGCTGACGAGATCTCGGTTTTTGTTCGTATCAATAAGAATGCGAAGGAAAAAGAGCGGCTGGCTACAACGGCTCTCGAATTTATTCCCGATTTTGGCACGCTGTTTTTGGATAACTCCACCACGGCTTTGGCACTTGCCGAGCGTTTGAATCTTGCACACAAGACCGTGGTTACCAACAATCTGCAAGCCGCTCTTCTTTTGTCGGCAAGACATGGTGTGACCATTCTGTTTTTGGGCGGCGAGGTGCTTTACCGCTCCAATTCGGTGGCGGGAAGCATGACCATGCGCGAGCTTTCGGGAATGCGCTTTGATCTGATGCTTGGCTCCTGTGCGGCCATTTCGGAGGAGGGGGCGTTTGAAAACGCATTCGGGCAATTCGAAATCAACCGCTTGGCTATTTCAGAGAGTCGGCAGCGCATTTTACTTGTGGATAGCAGTAAATTTGAGGCGAGGGGAAGCTATTTGTTGGCACCGCTTTCGGAGTTTGACCTGATCGTCACCGATAAGGAGCCCCCCTTCCGCGCACCGAATATTCGTTTTTAAGGGGGCTTCCTATGGCATCGCTTTATGAAAAAAGAAAATTAGATTTCTCCTATCTTGATGCAACGGGCGGTTGGCGTCCGCTTGCCTGCGGTCGTCATATGCACCATCACGTTGAGGTGGTCTATATGCTGGGGGGACGCTCGGGCGCACTTGTAGAATCCGCGCCCTGCGAGATCACGGGAGATAGCGTGTTTATCACCTTTCCCAATCAGATCCACGCGTACGAGGGCAGGGAGCGTCAGGAATATCATTTGATGATCGTAAACCCCGATCTTTTCCCCGAGCTTTCGGGTGTTTTCGGCGGTTTTGTGCCAAGGGATCCCATTTTAGAAAATGCGTCGCAGTATCCTGAGCTTCTCTCACTGATCGAACTGATCGGCAAGGAGGCCAAGCGAAGACGAGAGAGTGGCGAAGCAACAGGTGAGGCCATGCTTCGCGGTCTTGGGCTTGCCTTTTTCTCGGCTCTTTTTCGTGTTTTGCCGATGGAAAAGAGAGAGGTGGGAAAGAGTGATTCCATGCGTTTGATCTTGGACTATTGCGCCAAAAATTACAGCGAAAATCTGTCGCTTGCTTCGCTTGGCGAGTCTCTCCATTTAAGTAAATATTATATTTCGCATCTTTTCAGCGACCAATTTCATATGAGCTTCAGTGACTATATCAATACACTTCGGCTTGCCGAGGCCTGTCGCTATTTGGAAAGCACCGACCGAAGCGTGACCGAGATCAGCGAGCTGGTTGGTTTCGGTACGCCGCGTACCTTCAACCGCGTTTTTCAGAAGCACTACAATCTCTCGCCCACCGAATTCCGCGAGGCACGGGAGAAGCGTGAGGACGGAAGCGAGCGCGCCAACGTTCCCGTCGTACCGCAATACGTTGCCGAGAGGGGAAATTTGGGCTTTGACGATTGCTGCGGGGATTTCCTCGGCTGCGGAGATTGTTAATAAATCATAAGGGAAAGAGGGCAGTCACGATCGTTTGGATCGTGACTGCCCTCAGCGCTTCTTTAGCCGATGTCAAAAAATGCCGTTAGCGTATCGAATAAAGGAATAAGCGCAAAAGGAGGATAGGAAAACTTACTTGTTGTTCTTGATGCTGTTCTCGTAGTTCTCGACCATCTTCTTAACCATCTGGCCGCCTACCGAGCCAGCCTCGCGGGAAGTGAGGTCGCCGTTGTAACCCTGCTTGAGGTTAACGCCAACTTCATTTGCCGCTTCCATCTTAAACTGGTTGA
Organism: Oscillospiraceae bacterium; assembly: GCA_015064795.1. Taxonomy (GTDB): domain Bacteria; phylum Bacillota; class Clostridia; order Oscillospirales; family CAG-272; genus RGIG8775. The sequence goes on from SVRO01000009.1 coordinate 20,624, forward strand.
GTGCTTCCTTTGCCTCGGGAACAAGTGTCTTATTGCTTGCCATTTTTCATTTCTCCTGTTCCGTGTCCGCGTGGGACACGACTATCTATATTCATTGAGTCACCGAATTGTTAAAAAACTGTTTCGATGCTCTGCTAATATTGTGAACGATTTTGAAACAAATATAAATGGCAATTTGCTCCTTGCTATCTTAATTTTTGAAAAGATGATGTCATAGCAACCGTTGATTTTTTTATTTTTAATTTTGATCGTCGTTTTTCGGACAACCCCGTCTTTTTCGTTGTCCGTACAACAAAAAAGTTGACAAACAGCGTATTTTCATGTATAATAGGATAGAATAGAATGATAGAATGGGGGTGTGCGTATGATTTTAAGCGAGGCGGATTTTCGCAAACGGTTAAAGGGCCAGATCGGCGGCATTTTTTTGTTTTTTGGCGCCGAGGATTACCTGAAGACCTACTGCATCACAGCGGCCAGACAAACGGTCTGTCCCGACGAGGGCCTTGCCTGCTTCAACGACATTACCATCGACTTCCCCGACTATACCCCCGACGCTTTGGAAAACGCACTTGCCGCACCGCCCATGATGAGCGAGTGCAAGCTGGTGGTACTGAAATCCATTGATTTTGGTGCGATGAAGGCGGCCGATCAGGAGACGCTCTGCGGAATTCTCGAAGCCTACAAGGACGACACCTCGAACTTACTCATTCTTTCGGTCGTGCCGAACGGTATCGAGCAGGGATCTTCCAAAAAGCCCGACCCGCTCTTTACACGTCTTTCCTCGATTGCCACACCCGTTCATTTTGAGGAAGCAACGCCGCAAAAGCTGGCTGTTTGGGTGCAAAGGCATTGTGCCAGCCGCAAGGTGAGCATCACGGACGCGAACGCACGCCTGTTGCTTGAGATCGCGGGCAAAAGCATGTATACGCTTGCCTCCGAGATCGAAAAGCTCTGTTTTTACGTGTTGGCGCACGAACGCACGGAGATCGCCGCAGCCGACATTCGTGAAGTTGCCATTCCCGCAGAGGAGTGCGATACCTTTGCCCTCTCGAACGCTGCAATGGCAGGCAAGCGTCGCGAGGCATTGGAGGTACTTGCCGTCATGAAGGCAAGGCAGATCAAGCCCGAGTTCGTATTTGCCGAGATCTCGCGCCTGTATGCCGACCTGTATCTTGTCAAGCTTTATCTGGAAAACGGAAAGACCGCGGCCGACGTGGCCTCGCTCCTTCGCATTCATTCCTACCGGGCAGGACTTTACGCCAAGGCGGTTGAGAAGGTCTCCTTCCCCCAGCTTCGTCGCATTCTTGCACTTTGCACCGAAACCGACCTTGCCATGAAGAGCTACGGCAAACGAAACTACGAACAGATCGAAAAGCTGATCTGTCTGATATAACGGAGAATTTTATGCCAGAAAAGAAACCGCAAAAGAAGAAACCGTGGTGCAAACCGCGTCACAAGGTCATCACCTTTCTGTTGCGCGGAGCATTCCACTTGTATTCGCGCCTTGTGTACGGCGTGCATATTGAAAAATGCCGCGACCGCCGTCAGTTTTTGGTTCTGATGAACCACCAAACCGCCTTTGACCAATTTTTCGTGGGTATTGCTTTTCCGCGCCCTATCTATTATGTGGCTTCCGAGGACCTTTTTTCCAAAGGTTGGCTCTCCAAGCTTATTCGATGGCTGGTGGAGCCTATTCCGATTAAAAAATCCACGTCGGATTCACACGCCGTCCGCCTTTGCCGCAAGGTTGCGCTTGAGGGCGGAAGCATTGCACTCTTTCCCGAGGGAAACCGTACCTATAGCGGATACACCGAGTACATAAAGCCCTCTTTGGCGCAACTTGTCCGCTTTTTGCGCCTCCCCGTTGCCATTCTAAATCTGGAGGGCGGCTATGGCGTGCACCCGCGTTGGAGCGACGTAGTGCGCCGCGGTCACTGCCGCGTTCGTGTGACGCGGATTCTTGAGGTAGAGGAATATCAGGCCATATCCGAGGGCGAGCTTGCGGAGCTTCTTACGCGTGAGCTTTATGTGGACGATACGGCAATTCCTGCCGAATACCATCACAAAAAAGCCGCCGAATATTTGGAGCGCGTGATGTATTACTGTCCCGATTGCGGCCTTTCCACATGGGAGAGCTACGGGGATACGGCAACCTGTCTCTCTTGCGGCCGCAAGCTGCGGTATCGGCCCGATCTTCGCCTTGAGGGTGTGAACGCCGCCTTCCCTTACGCCACGATGGCCGAGTGGTATCGCGCGCAAAACGATTTCATGAATGCGCTTGACCTCACGCCCTACACCCAGACACCCGCGTATACCGACAACGTGCAATTTTTTGAGGTCATTCTTTACAAAAACAAAAAGACTCTCGACAAGGACGCTACGCTTCGCCTTTTTGGTGACCGCTACACCGTCGAGACTGCGACCGAGACATTCACCTTCCGCTTCGAAGACATCACCGCCGTCTCGGTGCTTGGCAAAAACAAGCTGGATTTTTACACGGGTGACAAGGTGTATCAGATCAAGGGATGCAAACGGTTCAACGCCGTTAAATATATGCATTTTTATTTCCGCTATACTCACATTTTGAAAGGAGATCCACATGACGAATTTTTGGGACTCTGACGTATGGGGCTTCTTAACCCTGTTCGGATTGCTTTTGGGCGGCCTTTTGTTCGCCAACTTCCTCAAAAGAAAGGTTGGCTTTCTCCGCCGCTCGCTCATTCCCGCCTCGGTGCTTGCTGGACTTGTGTTGCTTGCCGTTTCCTTTGCCTATACGATGATCCTGGGCAAAAACGATGCGGGCGAATATCAAAACCTTTTCAAGCTCCCCATCTTCAATGGGAACGTCACCTCGGGACTTGACATTCTTTATGTGATCACGTATCATTGCTTAGCCCTCGGCTTTGCAGCAACCACGCTCGGCGCCACCAAAAAGCCGCTTGGCAAAAAGCGCGCGGGTGAGATCTTTGACACGGGTGTTACCACGGTTGCCTCGTATCTGATGCAGGGCGTGCTGGGACTTGGTATCACCATTCTTGCCGCCAAGCTCATGGAGGGCGTCTTTGCCCCCGCCGGTATTCTGCTCCCATTCGGCTACGGTCAGGGTACGGGACAGGCCATGAACTATGGCGGAATCTACCAGACCGACTATGGCTTCGCAGGCGGTAAAAACTTCGGTCTTACCATTGCCGCACTCGGCTTCCTGTCTGCCAGCATCGGTGGTATCTTCCATTTGGGACGCCTCAAAAAGCAGGGTAAATTTACGGCCGTTTCCTCCGAGATCGAGGTCGCGACGCGGCCCATCGAGGAAGAGGAGGAGGTTACGTCGGGCGGCGGTGCTGACCGCTTCACGCTCCAATTTGCGCTGATCGCCATTGCCTACTTCCTTTCTTACGTTATTATGCTTGTGCTAAGCAAGCTCCTGCCCTCCATGCAGGCCACCATTTACGGCTTCAACTTCCTGTTTGCCGTTTTGATGGCCACGCTGATTCGAAGCATCGTGGCATTTTTGACCAAGAAAAAGATCGCGCACCGCGCCTACATAAGCCCCTACCTCATGGCACGTATCAGCGGATTTTTCTTTGACCTGATGATCGTTGCGGGCTTTGCCGCCATTCAGCTTGAGCTTTTGGCGGAGCATTGGCTGCTCCTTCTCATTCTCGCAGTCGTCGGTCTCGTCTCTACGTATTTTTACAATCGCTTCGTGGCCAAGAAGCTTTTCCCCGCATACACCGAGGAGCAGTTCATGGTCATGTACGGTATGCTGACGGGCACGGCCAGCACGGGTATGCTTCTCCTTCATGAGCTGGATCCCGACTACAAGACGCCCGCGGCCGATAACCTCGTGTATCAGAACTTCCCCGCCATCGTGTTCGGTTTTCCGCTGATGCTGCTTGCCACGCTCGCTCCCAAGGAGCCTGTGAAGACCTTTATTATTCTGATTGGTTTCTTTATCGTCATGAATATCATACTCTTCCGCCGCAGTATTTTCCGCAGTAAAAAGAGAAAATGATTGAAAACACATACGACGTCGCCGTTTTGGGTGCAGGCCCTGCGGGTGCGGTGTTTGCCAAGGAGCTATACCGCCAAAAGCCGGCGCTCCGCATTCTTGTCATCGACGGGCAGGATGTGAACAACCAAAAGGTTTGCGGTGGACTGCTTGCACCCGACGCGCAGGAGATGTTTGCGCGCTTGGGGCTTACGCTCCCCACCTCGCTTCTTGCCGATCCGCAGATCTTCGACGTAGAGACGGTTGACCTTGCACGCGGATGCGTCCGCAATTACCAGCGCCATTATCTGAATATGGATCGCTACGCCTTCGACAAATGGTTGGTTTCCGAGATTCCTGACGGTGTCCGAGTCTATGACGGCCGTTGCCAAGCTATTCGCCGCGAAGGAGAGGGCTTTGCGCTGACGCTTGGCGGCCAAACGGTCAATGCGCATTTTCTCGTTGGTGCCGACGGCGCGAACTCCCTTGTACGCAAAAGCTTTTTTGCCGACAAGCCGCTTATGCAGTATGTTGCCATTCAACAGCATTTTGTTTGCGAAAACAGCACGCTTCCGCCCTATTCCTGCATTTTTGACGCCGAAACGAGCGATAGCTGCTCTTGGACGATCCTAAAAAATGGTACTCTCCTTTTTGGCGGTGCCTTTCACAAAAAGCATTGTCGTGTAGCCTTTGAGAAGCAAAAGAAGCGGTTGGAATCCTTTTGGGGACTCCCCTTCGGCGAGCCCATCAAAACCGAGGCCTGCCTTTTGACCAGCCCAAGAAAATGGAGCCACTTCCAGATCGGTCGCGAAAACGCCTTTCTTATCGGTGAGGCGGCGGGCTTTATCAGCGCCAGCTCCTTTGAGGGTATCAGCAGTGCGTTGCTCAGTGCGCGCCTTTTGGCCGAGGCCTTTGGGGAGGCCTCGGACGGCGACGGCATTTTGCGCGCCTATCGCCAAAAAACGCGAAGGCTTAAGGGCAAGCTATACGCCAAAATTCAAAAGCGGCGCGTACTCTGTTCTCCGTTTTTGCGCGGACTAATCATGAAAAGCGGTCTGCAAAGTATGAAAAAATATCAATAAAAAGAAGGGTGTCTCGATTTGAGACACCCTTCTTTTCCAAAAATCTCTTTATTTTGCTTTTGCGGCGGCGGGAATGTCGCCGACACCGTTCAAAATCAAGCGCGGACGGTAAGGGAAGAGGTTTAGATCCTCTCTTGCGGTGACGCCCGAAAGGACGAGCGCGGTATCCATGCCCGATTCGATGCCCGCGATAATATCGGTGTCCATACGGTCACCGATCATAACCGTTTCGGCCGAGTGCGCGCCAAGGAGCTTAAGTCCCGTACGCATCATGAGTGGGTTGGGCTTGCCTACGTAGTAGGCTTGTTTGCCCGTGGCTACCTCAATGGGCGCGATCAGAGCGCGGCAAGCGGGAACGATGCCTGCCTCGGTGGGCGCGGTAAGGTCGGAATTGGTGCCGATCAGTTTTGCGCCCTCACGAACGAGGCGGATGGCACGCGTGATCATTTCCATATTATAGCTACTGGTCTCACCGATGATGACGTAATCGGGGCTCATGTCGTCGTATACGATACCCGCGTCGTACAGCGCGTTCTGCAGACCGTTGGCTCCCACGACGTAAGCGCTGCTTCCGGGTGCTTGGTTTTTTAGGAAGTGTGCGGTGGCAAGTGCGCTGGTATAGAAGTGCGATTCCTCCACGTCAAGCCCCATTCTGCCAAGCTTATGGCGAAGCTCAAGCGGCGTATATTGGCTGGAATTGGTCAAAAACAGGTAGCTTTTTCCTTCCTCCTTGAGCCAATTCACAAATTCGGTCACACCGGGCAACAGGCGGCTTCCGTGATAGAGCACACCGTCCATGTCGCAGATAAAGCCTTTTTTCTCAAGTATTCTTTCCAATGTATTTTTCCCCTCTAAGTATTTTCTATCTATATTATTATACATTATTATATCGCAAATTTTCCGATTTGAAAAGTCCTTTTGGCAAATTTTATGCCAAAAGGACAAATTTTTATTTTTGGTTATGCTGTGAAATGTCATCCGAGAAAGGTTTCGGACAAGCTGTAACAAATTGATGTTTGTAGGGGAGGACGCGCTCCCGCGGGGCCACCTTTTGAAAAAGGTGGACGAAAACTTTTGCCGCATGGGTGCGCGAAAACTTCACGTCATTTTGAGCCGCGAAAGCACCACGCGCAGAAAAGAAAGCGAGCTTTCTTTGTCTGCCGCGTGGCTCGCGGCGTAAACGTTCTTCGCACAAAGTGCGAAGAACCAAAATGACTTGGAGCCCTTTTACAATAAAGTTTTTGCAGACTTTGTCGTAAAAAATTCCAGAAAAGTTTTTGAAGGGTTCTTAGGGAAACTTTTTTCAAAAA
>SVRO01000010.1 GCA_015064795.1 Oscillospiraceae bacterium
TACTGCGGCTATCAGGTGCAGGAGAACGCCCCGTCGATACAAAAGGTGCTGAACGAGACGGCCGAAAAGGTCTTTGGCTTCCCCTGCGATATCGTAGGATGTAGCCGCACCGATAGCGGCGTTCACGCGGAGGAGTTTTGCGTGAGCGTGACGAAAAGAAAAGAAGGAGGACTGAATACCTCCATTCCCGTGGAAAAAATACCGACGGCCATGAATTGCTTTTTGCCGGACGATATTTCGGTTCTTGAAGCATTTTTCGTTCCGGAGGAATTTCACGCCAGATATGGTGTAAAATATAAGGAGTACGTTTACCGCATCTGGAACGGTGCGGTGCGAAATCCCTTTTTGGCCGACCGTATGGCTTTTTTGCCCATGCCGATCGGAGAGGAGGCGCTTGTACGTGCTAACGAGGCGGCGGCGCGCCTCGTTGGAAAAAAGGATTTTCGTGCCTTTATGGCAAGCGGCTCCAAGGTGACCGACACGGTGCGCACGGTATATGATGCCCGCTTGACACGAGAGGGAGACGTGATCTCCTTCCGCGTTTCTGCCGACGGGTTTCTTTACAACATGGTGCGTATTATGGCGGGAACGCTTATCGACGTTATGCTCGGCCGCAAAACGCCGAGTGACGTTACGGACATTTTAGAAAGCCAAGACAGACACCGCGCCGGTAGCACCGCACCGGCTCAAGGTCTTTATCTTCACCGTGTTTCCTATGAAACATACAAAAAAGAAGGAGAATAAGAACGATGGTGTTGAACTATGTTGTGGACGGCGTTTACGTCCTTGCGGCGCTTGCCGTGATCATTCTTTTTGCAAAACGAGGCTTTTTTTCCTCGGTGTTCCATTTTGGAAGGTATATTGCGGCGGCGATCATCACCTATGCCTTTGCTCCCATGCTCAGCGAATTTCTTTATCGGAAATGGATCTTTCGTTGGATCGCCGTTCCGGTATCCGAGAGGGTTGAGAATTTTCTCAACAATACGGTGGGAAGCGTAGACATGGAGGGCCTTGTGGACTCTCTTCCGCGGCTTGTAAAACGGTTTGCCGATACCGAGGCACTCAAGGAAAAGTTCGGAGCAACGGTGGACGGCTTCTCGGAGGCGGCCTGGAGCTTTTCAGAGACGGTATCCGCTCCCTTTGCTACACTTTTGTCCAATATTCTTTCGTATGTGGCTGTTTTTTTCGTTTCGGTACTGCTTCTTAAATTTTTATTCTTCCTTTTGAATAAGTTTTTTGATTCGGTTCCGATCTTAAAGGGTACCAATCGCGTACTCGGTGCTTTGCTCGGTGTGCTTGCAGCCTTTCTTTTGCTTGCGGGCGTTACGTGGCTTGTTGGCGCACTTATCGCCCTTGTCGGTAAGAGCGAGTGGCTTTCGGCACTTTCCGAGGGCAGAATGTTCGGCTTTTTTCAGAGCTTGAACTTTTTTAATCTTTTTCATTGACGGATAGAGGAAACAACAAATGGTTATGTGTGCAAGATGTCATAAAAGACCTGCCGTTGTCTTTATGACCAAGCTGGAAAACGGCAAACGTGTTAACGAGGGAATCTGCGTGACCTGTGCGAAGGACCTGGGGCTTCCCATCGACAACCTGCTCGGTGGCTTTATGAGTAAGATGGGGCTTTCGGCCGAACAGCTTTCCGACATGGAGCAGGAGTTTTCCGAGATGATGCAAAGCGGCGAGCTTGGCGAGGGTGACGAGGAAATGGAGGAGGGCGTGGTTCCCACCTTGGATATGCGTCAGCTTTTCCAAAACGGTGCCGAGGATGCGAAAAACGGCGTGCCTGCCGAAAAGGGAAAGGAAACCACGGGCGAGAAGGCAAAGAATGCCAAGAAAAATAAAAAGAATAAGTTTTTGGACGCGTACTGCACCAATCTCACGCAACGCGCAAGAGAAGGCAAGCTTGACGCCATCATCGGCCGAGAGCGCGAGCTTGCGCGCGTGACGCAGATCCTTTGCCGCCGCCAAAAGAACAATCCTTGTCTTATCGGTGAGCCCGGCGTCGGAAAAACTGCGATCGTGGAGGCCTTGGCCGAGCGCATCGCGGCGGGTGATGTGCCGTATAAGCTTTCGGACAAGGAGGTATATCTTCTTGACCTTACGGCGCTGGTTTCGGGCACACAGTTCCGCGGCCAGTTTGAATCGCGCGTGCAGGGACTTCTTAAGGAGATCAAGGACGCGGGAAACATCATCCTCGTGATCGATGAAGTACACAACCTCGTGGGAACGGGCGGTGCCGAGGGAAGCATGAACGCGGCGAATATCTTAAAGCCCGCCCTCTCGCGTGGCGAGATCCGCGTGATCGGCGCGACAACGCTCAACGAATACCGCAAGCATATCGAAAAGGATACGGCGCTCGAGCGCCGCTTCCAGCCTGTAACGGTGGGCGAGCCCTCGGTGGCAGACACCGTGAAGATGCTGGAGGGCATCAAGCATTATTATGAAGATTTCCACGGCATCGTGATCCCCGACGCGCTTCTTGCTCGCGCGGTCACCATGTCGGAGCGTTATATTACCGACCGCTATCTGCCCGATAAGGCCATCGACCTTTTGGACGAAGCGGCGTCGCACCTCTCGCTCGGTTGTGCGGAGCTGAACGAGAGCTACCGTCTGCGCGACCGACTTCTCGCGCTCAAGAGCGAAAGGGAAGCGGCCGAGGCCGAGCCGGTTGCCGAAAACGACGAGCAGACGCATTATGCAAGAATTGCGGAGATACGCTCCGAGGAGCTTCGACTTTCCACGCGCTTGCACGAGATCGAGCCGGCTTGTAAGGCGATTCTCATGACCGAGGAGGATCTTGCGGGCGTTATCGAGATCTGGACGGGCATCCCCGCCACCAACATTACCGCAAACGAGTTTGAAAAATTAAACGGCCTTGAAGCAAGGCTTAAGGAAAAGATCATCGGACAGGATAAGGCGGTTTCGGCCGTCGCACGCGCCATCAAGCGCAACCGCGCGGGTATTGCCTATAAGCGTAAGCCGGTATCCTTTATTTTTGCGGGGCCGACGGGCGTGGGTAAGACCGAGCTTGTCAAAACGCTTGCAAGCGACCTTTTTGACTCGCCCGAGACACTTATACGTCTTGACATGTCCGAGTTTATGGAAAAGCACTCGGTATCCCGTATCATCGGAGCACCTCCCGGATACGTTGGCTACGAGGAGGCCGGACAGCTTACCGAGAAGATCCGCCGCCGTCCCTATTCGGTGGTGCTCTTTGACGAGATCGAGAAGGCACATCCCGATGTGCTGAACGTGCTTCTTCAAATTTTGGATGACGGCCGCGTGACCGATGCTCACGGAAAGACAGTCAACTTTGAGAACGCCGTGATCGTGATGACTACCAACGCAGGCTCGGATAAAACGGCAAACCAAGTGGGCTTTGAGACCTCCGCGGCAAACGGCGCGCAGGATGCCAAAACCGAGAAGGCACTATCTTCCTTCCTTCGTCCCGAATTCCTCAACCGCGTGGACGAGGTGATCACCTTTCGCGCACTTACCGAGGAAGACTTCGCAAAGATCGCCGCCATCATGCTCGGCCAGCTTTCCGAGGTGCTTGCGGAGCGGGGCATTACGCTTCATTTCGATAAGGCAGTGCAGAAGAATATAGCAGAAAAATCCTATTCACATAAGTTCGGTGCGCGCAATATGAGACGGTATATCCAAGCACATATTGAAGATAAGCTGGCCGAGGAGATCATTTCCCGCTTCGGCGAGAATATCACGCAGGTTTCCCTCTCGGTCAAGAAGGGCGAGATCGTTCTTCTCTGTATGTAAGCGGTCGCTATTGCATATATTGGTAGTAAAAGCCAAAGGAGGTTTTTGCTATGAAGCTATGCAGTACGGCAGAGCTGAGGGAAAAGGAGGTCATCAATCTTTGCGATGGAGAGCGTCTCGGTTACGTTACCGATCTTGAGATCGACGTCTGCGACGCGCGCGTGATCTCGCTTATTATTCCCGGTGAGATCGGATTTTTCGGGTGCCCGAAGGGTGAGGCTCTTGTGATCCCGTGGGAGAAGATCGAGTGTATCGGAGAGGACACGGTTCTCGTTAAGGTGAACGCGTCCGAGGTGTGCCGATGCGCTCCTGAGCGAAAAAAGCATCGAAAACGCTTCTTTTAGTTGTTAACATTTTGTAAATAATGCAATTTTCTTGTTGATGAAAAAGGAAAATTGTGCTATAATCACATGGTTGTTCGAAGCGTAAGCTTTGACAAATAAAAATACACACACAAAGGCGTTCTTTGCGGCCGGTGCCGAAAGGTTCCCGCGATGCCCTTTGTGGTGGAAAAAACCGAAGGAGGACATAAAAATGTCTGTAGTATCGATCAAGCAGTTGCTTGAAGCAGGTGTTCATTTCGGACACCACACCAGAAGATGGAACCCCAAGATGGCAGAGTACATCTTCACCGAAAGAAACGGAATCTACATCATCGACCTTCAGAAGACGGTTAAGAAGTTTGAAGAGGCGTATATGTTTGTCCGTGACATCGCCGCACAGGGCGGCACCATTCTGTTCGTTGGCACGAAGAAGCAGGCGGCAGATGCCATCAAGGAAGAGGCTGAGCGTTGTGGTATGTACTACGTAAACGTTCGTTGGCCCGGCGGTATGATGACCAACTTCAAGACCATTCAGCGCTCCATTGGCAGACTGAACAGCCTTGAAAAGATGCAGGAGGACGGCACGTTCGACCTTCTCACCAAGAAGGAGATCGCCGCAAAGCAGAAGGAGATCTTCGACCTTGAGAAGAACTATGGCGGTATCAAGACCATGGATACGCTTCCTTCCGCAATCTTCATCGTTGACCCCAGAAAAGAGAGCAACGCTGTTCTTGAGGCTAAGAAGCTTGGCATTCCGGTTATCGCTATCGTTGACACCAACTGCGATCCCGACGACGCTGACTACGTAATCCCCGGTAACGATGATGCGATTCGTGCTATCAAGCTTATTTCTTCGGTTCTTGCTGATGCCGTTATCGAGGGCAAGCAGGGTGAGCAGATGACCGAGGCCGCTGTAGAGGCTACGGCTGAGGAAGCAGACGCTGAATAATTAAAGAATACGAAAAGAGGATAAAGAAATGGCTACTATCAATGCAAAAGATGTTGCCGCCCTTCGTGCAAAGACCGGTCTTGGCATGATGGATTGCAAGAATGCACTTGTTGAGGCTGAGGGCGATATGGATAAGGCGATCAAGATCCTTCGTGAGAAGGGCTTGGCTACCGCCGCAAAGAAGGAGAGCAGAATTGCCGCAGAGGGTATCGTTGATATTCTTGTTAAGGGCGATGTTGCCGCAATGATCGAGGTTAACACCGAGACCGACTTCGTGGCAAAGAATGAGTCCTTCAAGACCTTCGTTAAGGGCCTTCTTGAAACGCTCGTTGACAAGAAGCCTGCCGACATGGATGCTTTCATGGCATGCGCTTTCGCAGGCAGCGATATGAACGTTGAGGCCGCACTTGTTGATAAGATCGCCGTTATCGGTGAGAAGATCAGCATTCGCCGCTTCGTGCTCGTTGAGGGTACCCTTGCAACCTATATTCACGGCGCAGGTGCCGCAGGTGTTATTGTTAAGTTCACCACGGGTGCCGACGTAACTGGCAATGCCGCATTTGCTGAGTTCGCAAAGAACATTGCACTTCAGCTTGCTGCAGGCGATCCTCCCCAGTATGTAAACAAGGAGGACGTTCCCGCTGCCGCTATCGAGGAAGAGAAGGCCGTTCTTATCAATCAGGCAAAGAACGATCCCAAGAACGCAGGTAAGCCCGAGGCTATTCTTGAGAAGATGGTTATGGGTAGACTTGGTAAGTTCTACGAGAGAGTTTGCCTTGTTGAGCAGGCTTACGTTAAGGACGATGATCTTACGGTTGGCAAGTACGTTGCCCAGACCGCTAAGGAGATCGGCGTAGACATCAAGATCGACAGCTTCAACCTCTTTGAGAAGGGTGAGGGCATCCAGAAGAGAGAAGAGAACTTTGCTGAGGAAATTGCAAAGCTCGCAGGTCAGAAGTAAAAATCTGTACAAACCGCCGCAAGAAATTGCGGCGGTTTTTGTATTTTTCCAAGAAATAAGAAAAAATTTGGATAGTTTCTTGACGAAAGATGGCAGGAGTGCTATAATTTATTTGTATTTTTATATCTTTGAGGAGGAACTTATGGCAGAATCCAAATTTAAATCTTTGATGAAGCGTTATTTTATTGACGCTATGGGCGCGATGGCGCTCGGTCTCTTTGCTTCCTTGCTGATCGGAACTATCTTCGGCACGGTTGCCAAGTATACGAATCTTGAATTTTTAAACACCATTGCGGGATACGCCAAAGCCGCAACGGGTATGGCAATCGGCGTAGCAATCGCAAGCCGTCTCGGTGCCGATCCGTTGGTGGTATTCTCTTGCGCGGCAGTCGGTGCGATGTCCAACGCCATGGGTGCTATTATGAATAATGGTGCCATTACCGGTTGGGCAGTGACGGCGGCTGCGGGTGAGGGCGTTTTCTATGCCGCAGGCCCTGCGGGTGCGTTTTTTGCCGTGATCATTGCCAGCGAGATCGGTATGCTCGTTTCCAAAAAGACCAAGGTCGATATTTTGGTGACGCCCGTGGTTACATTACTCGTCGGCTTTTTGGCAAGCTTTGCTCTTTGTCCTATCGTTTCTTACTTAATGTATTATCTTGGTATCTTCGTTTCCACCGCTACTACCTTCCAGCCGCTTCCTATGGGTATTCTCGTATCCGTGGTGATGGGTGTGATTCTGACGCTTCCGATCTCCAGCGCGGCGATCTGTGCTATGATCTTTTCGGCGTCGGCATTTGAGGTGGCTGTTGCCAATGGAACGAGCGAAGGATTTTTGCTTGCGGGCGGCGCTTGCGTGGCAGGCTGCTGTGCGCAGATGGTAGGTTTTGCGGCCTCCAGCTTCCGTGAAAACGGATGGGGCGGTGTCGTTTCCCAAGGACTTGGTACCTCGATGCTGCAGATGGGTAACATCTGTAAAAATCCGCGTATCTGGATTCCTCCGACGCTTGCCGCCGCGATCACGGGCCCGATTTCCACGATGATCTTTAAGCTGAAATGCCAAGGCGTTTCGGCAGGTATGGGAACCTGCGGCTTGGTTGGCCCGATCGGCGTGATCGACGCTACCGAAAATCCCGACGCTATGATGTGGATCGGTCTGTTGCTTGTTTGTATCGTGCTTCCTGCGATCCTTTCACTCATTTTTAGCGAGATCCTCCGTAAGATCGGTTGGATCAAGGCAAACGATATGAAACTTTAATAGAATATAAAGAAAAACTCTTCGGCAAATGCTTTTGAAATTTGTCGAAGAGTTTTTTTATAAAACCTATTGACAATCGGTTTGGTTTTGTGTATAATACAACTGTACTATTACACATAGTACAGTTGTAAAAGGAGGGCAAAGAATGTTAACGATAGACAAAATGTCGCGCAAGCCGATCTACGAGCAGCTTGTGGAAGGTCTTGAACGAGAGATTGTGACGGGACTTCTTAAGCCGCAGTCGCAGCTGCCGTCCATCCGTGAGCTTTCGGCGGTGCTTGGGGTAAATCCCAACACGGTACAGAAGGCACTTGGGGAGCTTGACGGGCTCGGTATCATTATTTCGGCGCAAGGGCGCGGTATGTTTGTGGCGGAGGACGCCGTCGAAAAAATACGTGAGCGAATGTCCTCCAAGATCACCGATATTCGCGAGCTTGCCTCGGCGCTTGCCAAGGCGGGAATTGACGAGCAAACGGTGCTTTTGGCGGTGCGCGAGGCGTATCGTGACTCAAATTCTTAGAAAGTGAGGGAGATATATGATCTGTGCAGAAAATTTGACGATGAAATTTGACGATTTTGCCGCGCTTTGTGACCTGAACTGTAAGATACCCAACGGTTGTATTTACGGGTTGGTCGGAAGCAACGGTGCGGGAAAATCTACATTTTTGCGCCTCATCAGCGGCATTTACCGCCCAACGAGCGGTAAGATCCGTTTTGACGGCGAGGCGGTTTACGAAAACCCCGCCGTGAAGAGCAAGATTCTTTTTGTGCCCGACGAGCTTTATTTTATTCCGCAGGCAAATCTTTTGCGTATGGCACATTTGTATCAGTCGATATATGAAAGGTTTAGCTTTGAGCGCTTCCATAATCTTACCAAGACCTTCGGTCTTTCGGAAAAGGCCAATATCGGTACCTTTTCCAAGGGCATGAAGCGTCAAGCAAGTACGATTCTCGCTCTTTCTGCCATGCCCGAATATCTCTTTTTTGACGAGACCTTCGACGGCCTTGACCCTGTGATGCGAAATCTCGTCAAGCAGGTGATCTATAACGACGTGATGGAGCGCAAAACCACCACCATCATTACCTCGCATTCGCTCCGTGAGCTTGAGGACACCTGCGATCAGCTTGCCCTTCTTCATAAGGGCGGCATCGTGTTTGAGAGTGATATTCAAAACCTCAAAACCCAGCTCTTCAAGGTGCAAGTGGCATTTGACGGAGAGTTTGACCGTAGCCGATTTACCACGGTCGATATTCTGAATTATACGCAAATGGGCTCTGTGGCAACCTTTATTGCAAGAGGTGAAAGAGAAAAGGTTGTTTCAAGGATCCGCGAGATGAATCCCATTCTTCTTGACGTGCTTCCGCTCAACCTTGAGGAAGTTTTCGTCTACGAGATGGAGGCTCTCGGTTACGCCTTCGGCGAAATCATGATGTAAGGAGGACGCGCATATGAAAAAAATCTTTTCCTTCAAGCTTTATGTAGAAGGCCTCAAGCGCATTAAAATTGCTGGCATTGCAGCGGCAATCGCGGTCATTCTTTTGAATGCCGTTCTTCCCGTGATCCGTATGATAGAGGAGGAGCCGTCCGACGCAAGAGTATATTCGGTGGCACCCGATAATTTTATGTCGTTTGGTCTTTTGATGTTGGTGTTTGGCGCCGTATTCGCTTATGCAATGTTTTCCTTCTTGAACGAAAGAAATCGTTCGGATTTCTTTCACGCCATTCCGCACAAGCGCAGTTGTGTATATATCAGCTTCGTGCTGGCGATCCTTACATGGATTTTTGGAATCTTGGCCGTGAGTGCCGCCGTAAACGCTGTTCTTTACGTTTTTGTCCCCTTTCATTCGGTAAATCTTTCGGTTGTGATCCTGACGCCGCTCGTTATCTTTTTGGCGTCGGCTATGATCGCCTCCTTTATGATTCTTGCCATGACGCTTACGGGTACGACGCTTTCCAACCTTCTCATCTTTGTGCTTGTGCTTTTGCTTGGCAGAACCGTAGGGCAGATCTTCGTGACCTGCCTGTGTGAGATTGTGCCAATCTTAAGGCACGGAAGCAGTTTTTTGGAGTACTTTGAATTTCAGTTCTCACTACCGTTTGCTCTTCTTATCGGTGAGGGCTTTAAAAGCATCACGCTCATAATCTATACCGCACTTGTTACGCTTTTGGTATTTGCACTCGGTGGGGTGAGTTATGTGAAACGACGCAGTGAAACCGCCACTAAGAGCGCGCCCAGCCGCTTTTTGCAGCTGGTTTACCGGAGTGCGATCACGTTGCCGTTTTTCCTCTTTATCGTTCTCGAGGTTGTAACCCTGGGTTACGAGCCATCGCTTTTGCTCGTTTTGCTTGTGGTTGCTTTGCTGGTTTACTGTATTTTCGAGCTGATGACCACCAAGAAGATCAAAAATATGCTCAAAGCCCTTCCCATGATCGTGATTCCCATTCTTTTGGCCGGTGTGTTTACGGGTGCTTTGTTTATTACAAAAAATCAAGTGCTTTCCGTTCTGCCGAGCGTGGACGAGGTCGAGGGCGTGGGCAATCATTCGGTCGTGTACTTCTCCAATCCCTCCTACCGTCAGCTTCGTACCGAGGAGGTGCTTCTCACCTCGGACGAGGCCAAGGAGATTGTGCTTACGGCACTTGCACGTGACGCGAAGTCAAATCGCGAAAAGGGAGAATTTTTTTCGGGCTTTGACGAAACGGGCGAGTGGAAGGTGCCTTACATTCGACAAACTGTGAAGATCCGTTTGAACAACGGGAGAACGATTACCCGATACCTCGGCTTTTCCGAAAAGGAATATGATCGAATTCAGACGCTGATGCTGGAATCGGGGGCGTATTTGGATGCCTATCTCACGCTTCCGAGCAGTCGAGAGATCGATTCGATTACCATGAGTGATTGCGGATTTTCAGCCGACGACACCAAGCGTCTCTGGGCCAGCTTCGTTTCGGAATTCAATTCGCTGAGCCGTGAGGAGAAGCTTGCATACGCCGAGGCGAGCTACCGCAATGAGGCAGTCGATCTGTTCTCGGTGAGCGGTACTTACCGCTTACGTACATTTCTCTCACGTTATATGCTTGTTTATGAATATGTGCCAAAGACCACGCAGATGTATTTGGAGATGGCATCCGAGGCAGGATATGTGGACGACGATGTGCAGATTCTGAAGAGTATGAGCGAAAAGCTTTCGAGCGGCGGAACGGTCATGGAGGAATATATGGATTTTGAGATTGTGGCAACCGAGCTTACGGGCGAGACCGCAGGCGAGGAATATTATGTGAACGCCATCAAGACCAAAAATCCGCTTACGCCCGACATGGCGAAGCAAATGCTGGACTTTCTGATCGAGAAGGGAGAGGTTTCTTACGATCCTACGAACATTCTCGTTCGCTTCCGCATCGGACTTTATAATTATTATTCCTATTTTTATGCGGATGAAGAGTCTCTTAAGGCATCGGTCGTCAGCGTGGAAACGATAGATAACAGTATGTGGATGTCCAATTTAATCCTTTCCTTTGAAAAAGAGGAGTGGGAAGAATTCAAGGCACTTATAAAATCGTATAACAATTGATAAGAATAGGGATGGGGCATAAGCTCCGTCCCTGTTTTCACGAAACGGAAATCGACGGAATATACTAAAAAAAGACAGCAATTTCTATGGAGTGATACAATGACCTTTGATGTTTTTGTCGGCGTCTTGCTTCCGCTTTTGGGAACGGCACTTGGCGCCGCGTGTGTATTTTTTATGAAAAAAACGCTGGGCAGGCGGACGCAAAGTATACTCAGCGGCTTTGCGGCGGGTGTTATGGTGGCGGCTTCGATATGGAGCTTGCTGATCCCCGCCATCGAAGCGTCGGCGCATATGGGAGTCTTTTCGTTTGTGCCTGCCACGGTTGGCTTTTGGTGCGGGATTCTTTTTCTGTTGGCACTCGATCATCTCGTTCCACATCTTAACCGTAGCTACTCGGAATCCGAGGGGCTTACGAGTCCTTTTGGCAAGCGCACCAAAATGGTGCTTGCGGTAACGCTCCACAATATTCCCGAGGGAATGGCAGTGGGGGCGGCGTATGCGGGTTATCTTGCGGGAAACCTTGAGATCACGGCCATGAGCGCGTTTGCGCTTTCAATGGGCATTGCCATACAGAATTTTCCCGAGGGGGCGATCCTCTCCATGCCGCTTCGCGCCGAAGGCGTGAAGAAGGGGCGCGCATTTGGCTACGGTCTGCTCTCAGGAGTGGTGGAGCCGATCTTCGCCTTGTTGACCATTCTGTTTTCGGCCCTCATTGTTCCGTTGCTTGCTTATTTTTTGAGCTTCGCCGCGGGAGCTATGCTTTACGTCGTGGTCGAGGAGTTAGTCACCGAAGCCGTTTCAGATAACAACGCAGACACGGGAACCCTCTTTTTTGCCCTCGGCTTCAGTTTCATGATGCTTCTCGACGTGGCACTCGGCTAAATTTTCAAATTTTGATTTGTCGAGGGGGAACGCGTAGGGAAACTTTTTGAAAAAAGTTTCCCTACGGACCCTTCAAAAACTTTTCTTAAAATTTTTACTAAAAAGTTTGCAAAAAATTTATTGTAGGAGTTTTCCGAGTCATTTTGGTTCTTCTCGCTAAGGCGAGTCGAGTTCGCTTCGCGACCTCGGTTAACAAATCGTTTACGGCGCTAAACACGCCGTATTTGCTAACGCAAACCACGATTTGTTACGGGTACAGCCACCCATTTAAGCGATGCCGGCGCTCTTTTCTGCGCGTGGTGCTTTCGCGGCTCAAAATGACGTGAAGTTTGTGCATACCCATGCGAGAAAAGTTTTGGTCAAGCTTTTTCAAAAGCTTGCGGGGTGTGGGGCGGAGCCCCACATCGTTCCCCTACAAACTTCAATTTGTAGAAATGCTTCTTTAACGAGTGGCTTCTTAAAATAATCAAAAAACGCTTGACAAATAAAAAAACGTGTGATATAATACGCTTATATACGAAACCTGTGATTAAGAGGAGTAACCGACAGGGCAGAGTCGCAGAGAGTTGCCGTTTGGTGCAAGGCAATACGTGCGTGTCGGTGAATGGACTTATGAGGGCGGTCGAAAGCGGAAAACGCGAGTAGTAACCGACGGGAGACGCACCCGTTATCCTGGCGAGCATATCATGTGTATGCATCAAGAGGAATGTTTTCACATTCAAAACGGGTGGCACCGCGAAACTGTATTTCGTCCCGAGTATCTTTGATACTCGGGTTTTTATTTTCGGAGGAAAAAATGAATCTTTATAAACGATGGCGGGCTTGGTTTTACGCGATCTAAACATTCAATTCTAAAAGAAAAAACGGAGGAAATTCAAATGGAATTTAACGGCATCAATTTTGACACATATCTGAAGCAGTACCCCGATAAGAATGGATATTTTGGCAGATACGGCGGCGCGTATATCTCGGACGAGCTGAAAAAGGCTATGGAGGAGATTACCGAGGCCTACTTTACGATTGCAAAGTCGAGCAAATTTGTGGGCGAGCTTCGTCGCATCCGCCGCGAATTTCAGGGACGTCCCACGCCCATTTCGTATCTGGAGAGACTTTCCACCAGCATCGGAAACGTTCAGCTTTACGTCAAGCGCGAGGACCTCAACCACACGGGCGCACATAAGCTGAATCACTGCATGGGTGAGGCACTTTTGGCCAAGTACATGGGCAAGAAGAAGGTCATTGCCGAGACGGGCGCAGGTCAGCACGGCGTGGCTTTGGCAACGGCGGCGGCTTATTTCGGTCTCGAATGTGACATTTATATGGGCGCGGTCGATATCAAGAAGCAGGCACCCAATGTAGCAAGAATGAAGATCCTCGGTGCAAACGTCATTGAGGTCACCGAAGGCCTTCAAACGCTGAAGGAAGCGGTAGATGCGGCCTTTGCGGCATATACCAAGGAATATAAGGACTGTATCTACTGCATCGGTAGCGTTCTCGGCCCGCATCCGTTTCCGCTTATGGTGCGTGACTTCCAGCACGTTGTTGGCGAGGAGGCAAGAGAGCAGTTTATCGGCATGACGGGTGAGCTTCCCGACGCGATCGTTGCCTGCGTGGGCGGCGGCTCCAATGCGGCAGGCTTCTTCTCGGGATTCCTCAATGATCCCGTGGATATCTACGGCATTGAGCCTCTTGGCCGAGGCCCCAAGCTTGGTGACCACGCGGCAAGCCTTAAGTACGGCGAGGAGGGCATCATGCACGGCTTCAACTCCATCATGCTGAAGGACGAGAACGGCGAGCCTGCCCCCGTTTATTCGGTATCTTCGGGTTTGGACTATCCGTCCTCGGGGCCCGAGCACGCGTTCCTGCGTGATCTTGGTCGCGTGCAGTACGACGTGATCGACGACGAGGAGACCATCGACGCCTTCTATAAGCTTTCGCGTATGGAGGGTATCATTCCCGCACTCGAAAGCGCACACGCCGTGGCTTACGGCATCAAGCTTGCCGAGCGCATGGGCAGAGGCTCGGTGCTCATTAACCTTTCAGGACGTGGCGATAAGGAC
Organism: Oscillospiraceae bacterium; assembly: GCA_015064795.1. Taxonomy (GTDB): domain Bacteria; phylum Bacillota; class Clostridia; order Oscillospirales; family CAG-272; genus RGIG8775. Next base: position 13,781 of record SVRO01000010.1, read on the forward strand.
ATGGATTACGTTATCGAAAAGTATGGTATTCGCTAATAGAAAAAGCGACGCTTGCAAGAAATGCGAGCGTCGTTTTTTGTCATTTTCAATCGACAAGTCGCGCTTCATGCCTTGACTTTTTTTAGAATATATAGTATAATAATATATCTATATATGCGAGAAAGAGGTTTGGACAACATGAATCGGGAAGAGCTTTACGAAGAAAGGGAACAAACCGAATATATTTCAGATTTGCGTGCATGGAACGACGCGTACGAGAGGGAACACGGTACGAGAAGACGTGCCTTCGTAGTGACCTTTGGATGCCAGCAAAACGAGGCCGACAGTGAAAAGCTTCGCGGACTTGCGCTTGCGTTTGGCTATACACTTGCGGAGTGTGTGGAGGAGGCCGATCTGATCTTGGTGAATACCTGTGCCATTCGTGAGCACGCGGAGCAAAAGGCACTTTCTACCATTGGTCAGTATAAGCACTTGAAGGCGAAAAATCCCGCACTTTTGATCGGTGTTTGCGGTTGTATGGTGACGCAGGAGCACCGCGTGGACGATATCAAATTTCGCTATCCTTACGTGGACTTCGTGTTTGGCACCTCCTCGATCCACCGTCTTCCTCAGATCCTTTGTGCGCGGTTGGAAAAGAGTCGCCGCATTTACGCGCCCGAGGAGGCAGAGTCTCTCGTGAAGGAGGGCCTCCCCATCGAGCGTGAAAGTTCTTATCGCGCGTGGGTCTCCATCATGTACGGTTGCAACAATTTCTGCTCGTATTGCATTGTTCCGTATGTCCGAGGACGCGAGCGTAGCCGTGCGAGCGATGCGGTCTACGAAGAAGTCAGAGAGCTTGTGGACAAGGGCTATAAGGACATTACGCTTCTCGGTCAGAACGTGAATTCTTACGGCAAGGAGCTCGCGGAGAATTGCGATTTTGCCAAGCTTTTGAAGCGGCTGGCGTCGATCGAAGGTGATTACCGTCTTCACTTTATGACCAGTCACCCGAAGGATGCCACAAGAGAACTTATCGACGTGATGGCAGAGAATGTGCATATTGCCAACCATTTTCATCTGCCGCTCCAATCGGGAAGCGATCGCATTTTAAAGAGCATGAACCGCCATTACGACCGCGCCCGTTATCTTGATGTCGTGGGGTATATGCGCGAAAAAATGCCCGATATTGCAATTACCACGGATATTATCGTCGGTTTCCCAGGCGAGACCGAGGAGGACTTTGAGGCGACACTTGATATGCTTCGTTTGGTGAAGTTCGATATGATCTATTCCTTCATTTACTCGCCGCGCAAGGGAACGCCGGCGGCCGAAATGGAGGATCAAGTCCCGTCCGACGTGCAGAAAGCACGCTTTGAGCGACTGCTTGCGCTTCAGCACGAGATCTCGCTTGGCAAAAATCTTCCGTTTGTAAACCGAACGGTACAGGTGCTTTGCGACGGGGTGAGCAAGACCAACGAGGCACTTTATAGCGGTAGAACCGAAGAAGGAAAGATCGTTTTCTTCGAGGGAGAGGAATGTGACAAGGGTAACTTTGTTAAAATAAATATTGAGCGTGCAGAGGCATTTGCCCTCTACGGCAAAAAACAGAAAAGAGGATAAAAACATGGGAATTTTTGAAATTGCAGAGATGCTTGGTAAGACGCTGAAGGAGGACGAGCGCCTGGTGCGCTTGGCCAACGCCAAGGAAGCGTACGAGAAGGATGCTACGCTTGGCGGAAAGCTGATTGAGTTTGAGGTGCAGCAAAAAGCACTGGAAAACGAAATGGTAAAGTCCGAGCGTGAGATGGAGCTTATCGATATGATCCAGAAGCGCATTGACACGCTTTACAAGGAGATCACCGAAAACGAGGTGTTCGTAGAGCTGAATGAGGCGCAGGCCGTAGTAAACGAGCTGATGAACTCGGTCAATAACACGATTATGTTTAATATCACGGGTGAGCTGCCGAGCAGCTGCACGCACGATTGCTCCACCTGCGGAGGCTGCCACTGATCCATCCAAATCCATGTAATGTGAGGTATAGCCATGACACCGATGATGGCGCAATATTTTGAGGTCAAGGAACAGTATAAGGATTATCTTCTGTTTTATCGCGTAGGCGACTTTTACGAGATGTTTTACGACGATGCGATCGTGGCGTCGCGCGCACTTGAACTTACGCTTACGGGCAGAGATGCGGGCGAGGCCGAGCGCGCGCCCATGTGCGGCGTTCCTTTTCACGCGGCCGACGTGTATATCGGTCGACTGATCGAGAAGGGATACCGCGTGGCCATCTGTGAGCAGACAGAAAATCCCAAGGAGGCGCAGGGACTTGTGCGGCGCGAGGTCATTCGCGTCGTAACGCCCGGTACGCTCATTGAGACCGAGCTGCTTCCCGAAACCAAGAACAATTATATCTGCTCGATCTACGTGGGCGAAAGCGGCACGGGCCTTTGCTTTGCCGATATCTCAACAGCCGAGATCTACGCGACCTGCTTCGATAATACAGGTATGGAATCGCGCCTCAAAAACGAGCTTGGTACCTATTCACCTTGCGAAACTATTTTGAACATCAATGCCGAAAAGCTTCCGTGGTTCCCCGATTACGTGCGAGACCGCTTAAAGACTATGCTGCTTGACAATCAGCCGCATCGGTTTGAGGCAGAGGACGTGCGTGCGGCCGTGAAACAGCAGTTTGGAGGAGATACCTACGAGGCGGTGGCTCACGACTTCTCGTTGGTTGCGGCCGTCGGTGCGCTTCTCGGCTATATCCGCGAAATGCAGAAATGCGACATTTCGTATATCAAGAATCTGAACGTATACAGCGACGGACAGTATATGGAGCTGGATATCAATACCCGTCGCAATCTGGAGCTGACCGAGGCCATGCGCTCCAAGGACAAAAAGGGCTCGCTTTTGTGGGTACTTGACAAAACGCATACGGCGCCCGGTGCGCGTATGCTTCGCAAATGGATCGAGCATCCGCTCTTAAATGTCAACGATATCGTAAAGAGACAAGGGGCTGTCGGGGAGCTTTACGAAAGCTTTATGCTTCGCGAGGAGATCGGAGAGCTTCTGTCCCACGTGCTTGACTTGGAGCGCTTGATCACCAAGGTGGTGTACGGCACGTCCAATGCCAAGGATCTGCGAGCCATTGCTTCCACGATTGTAGTTCTTCCTGAATTGCGCAATCTCCTTTCTTCCTGCAAGAGTAAAGCTCTTTCGGAAATCTGTATGGGGCTTGACGTTCTTCGTGATATTTACGAGCTGATCGATAACGCCATCGAGGAGGAGCCGCCCTATGTTCTTCGAGAGGGAGGACTTATTAAGGAAGGCTATAACGAGGATGTAGACCGCCTTCGCTCGATCATGAATAACGGCAAGGAATGGATCGAAAAGATTGCTGAGGAGGAAAGAGAGTCTACGGGTATCCGTAATCTGAAGATCAGCTACAACAAGGTGTTCGGTTACTATATTGAGGTGACCAAATCCTATTATGAGTTGGTTCCCGAGCGTTATATCCGCAAGCAAACGCTTGCCAACTGCGAGCGCTTTATCACGCAGGAGCTGAAGGATATGGAGGCCACCATTCTCGGTGCTGAGGATAAGGTGCGTACGCTGGAATACGAGATCTTCCAACAGATCCGCGGCAAGATCGCCGAGGCGAGTGACCGCATACGCGCCACCGCGGAGAGCATTTCACTTGTGGACGTGTATCTCAGCTTGGCAACGGTGGCGTCCAAAAACAAATACGTATGTCCCGAGGTGGATATCGGCAACGTAATTACCATCAAGGATGGAAGGCATCCCGTAGTGGAGCAGTTCGTGAAGGATTCGTATTTCGTGCCGAACGACGTGCTTTTGGATACCGAACGAAACCGTCTGATGCTGATCACGGGACCCAATATGGCGGGCAAATCTACTTATATGCGTCAGGTGGCGCTTATCGTTATCATGGCGCAGATCGGCTCCTTCGTGCCTGCGGAGGACGCGCGGATCGGTATTGTGGACAAGGTCTTTACCCGTGTGGGTGCGTCGGACGATCTGGCGTCGGGACAGTCCACCTTTATGCTGGAAATGAACGAGGTGGCGTACATCTTAAAGAACGCAACCAAGCGAAGCCTCATCATTTACGACGAGGTTGGCCGTGGCACCTCGACCTTTGATGGTATGAGCATTGCGCGTGCCATCGTGGAGTATACCGCCGGAAAGAAGATTGGAGCCAAAACGCTTTTTGCGACGCATTACCACGAGCTTACCTCGCTTGAAAACGAATTTGAGGGAATCGTCAATTATAACATTGCCGCCAAAAAGCGAGGGGATAGCATTACTTTCCTGCGCAAGATCGTTCGCGGATCTACCGACGATAGCTACGGCATCGAGGTGGCCAAGCTGGCAGGCATTCCGAATGAGGTCATCAAGCGCGCAAGGGAGATTCTTTCGGTCGTGGAACGGAGTGCGAAAGACCTCGTCCTCACCGACCGCGAGGTATTGCCCGATGAAAACGAAAATCAGATCTCGATGGAGGATTGCGTGGAGGAGCAGATCATCGGCGAGCTTCGCGCCACCGATATCAATACCATGTCTCCGCTTGAGGCACTTACCTTTTTGTTTGATTTAAAGAAACGTCTCGGAGATTAAAGTTTAAAAAAAGGAGGAAGTTCTATGGGAAGGATAAACGTATTATCTTTTGCCGTTGCCAATCTTATTGCGGCAGGCGAGGTCGTTGACCGCCCGGCATCCGCCGTCAAGGAGCTGGTAGAAAACGCCATCGACTCGGGTGCCAACCGCATTACAGTAGAGATCCAAAACGGCGGCGTGTCCTTTATCCGCGTTTGCGACAACGGTTGCGGCATGGAGCCCGAGGAGCTTCCCATCGCAATTCGCCGCCACGCGACGAGTAAAATTAAGACCGCCGCGGATCTTGAAAGCGTAGAAACACTCGGCTTTCGCGGCGAGGCGCTTGCCGCCATTGCCTCGGTATCTAATATGCGCATCATCTCCAAAACGGCAGAGGCGCAGTACGGGGCTATGCTGGAGGTAAGTGCGGGCAATATGATCTCGCTGACCGAGAGGGCTTGTGCTACGGGTACTACGGTGATCGTAGAGGATCTGTTTGCCAACGTCCCCGCGCGCCGCAAGTTCCTCAAGCGCGACGTCACCGAGGCGGCGGCCGTCAACGTGATTGTTGAAAAGGTGGCACTTTCCAAGCCGCGCATTGCCTTTAAAATGATTCAAGACGGCGCGGTCAAGTTTGAAACGGCAGGTGACGGCGACCTCAAAAATACCATTTACGCGATCTTTGGCCGCGAATTTGCCATGAAAACGATCTCGGTGAATGCCGAAATCGATGGCGTACACGTTAGCGGCTTTATTGGCCGTTCAGACAATTTTAAGGCCAACCGAAACTATCAGAATTTCTTCATAAACGGGCGTTACGTCAAGAGCAAGACCGCCTCGGCGGCCATTGAGCAGGCGTATAGCTCGTATATCCCCAGCGAGAAATATCCGTGCTGTGTGTTGAATATTGAGGTCAGTCCGCGCGCGGTGGATGTAAACGTACATCCTGCCAAGCTTGAGGTCAAGTTTTCCAACGAAAAGCCTGTGTTTGACGCGGTGTATTATACGGTACGCGCGGCACTCGAGGACGACATTACGAGGCCTGACTTCCAATTTGAAACGCAAAAGGGAAATCGAAGCGAGCCCAAAAAGAAAAACGTGGTTAACGCCTTCGTTCCCGTTGAGGATCTGAAAAAGAGTTATCCGAATTTGAAGATCTCCTTTGACGGTGCCTTTGGCAAGGCCGAGGTGGTAACACCCAAGGTCGCAGAGAGCAAAAAGGAAGAGCCGTCCCGACAAGTCTCGGCCAAGCAAGAGCTTGTTCTTTCGAAATCGAGTGAAGTAAGTGCAGCAGCTGCGGCCAAACCTGTCTCGGTGGAGGAGCCGCTCATACATAGCGAGCCGCATATACAGAACGAGGTAACGCCGCCCCTTGTATCGTCTATGACTCCTAAAAACGACAAAACTGCTCCATTTGAGACAAAAGTTGAGGCTGTTTCACAAGAAACCAAGAAGATAAGCGATTACCGAATCGTTGGTGAGGCCTTTCATTCTTACGTTTTTGTAGAGCGCGAGGATAAGGTGATCGTCATTGATAAGCACGCCGCACACGAGCGCATCTTGTTTGAGGAGCTTCGGAGCCAAATGACCGAAAATCAAGCACTTTCCCAGCTTCTTATGCTTCCCATCGAGGTCATGCTGACCACCGATGAGATCACGGTACTTGAGAATTACCGCGAGGAGATCGAAAAGGTGGGCTTTAGCTTTGAGCTGAAAAAGCATTCGGCCGAAATTACGGCCGTGCCGAGTAGCGTGAGTCAAGAGGCAGTGTGCGATATGTTCGTGGCGTTTGCCGACCGTTTGCTTGGTGAAACGGGGAGCATAGAGGTTTCTCGCAAGCTGATCTTTGAGCGTGCACTTTATCAGGCCTCCTGCAAGGCGGCTATCAAGGCGGGCAGAGAATATCCCGCGGAGCATATCAAGTGGCTGGTTGACAAAATGATGCAGCTGCCCGACATCACCTTCTGTCCGCACGGCAGACCTGTGGCGGTTGAGATGTCAAAAAATTCTTTGGATAAACAATTTGAAAGGAAATGATCCCCTTGGGGTCTTTGCAATATTCCATGGATAAGAAAAATACATTTGAGCTTTTAAAAAAGGACGGGCGCGCAAGGCGCGGCATTCTTCATACCGTTCACGGTGACATTCCCACGCCCGTCTTTATGAACGTGGGAACCTGTGCGGCCATCAAGGGCGGTGTTTCGACGGCCGAGCTTGAGGAGATGAACTGTAAGGTGGAGTTGTCGAATACCTACCACCTTCACGTGCGCCCCGGAGACAAGCTGATCTACGAGCTTGGCGGTCTCCATAAATTTATGAATTGGGAAAAGCCCATCCTTACCGACAGCGGCGGATTTCAGGTCTTTTCGCTTTCGGTACTTCGCAAGATCTCCGAGGAGGGCGTTACCTTTGCTTCGCACATCGACGGCAAGCGCATTTTTATGGGCCCCGAGGAGAGTATGCAGATTCAATCGCATCTTGCTTCCACCATTGCTATGGCCTTTGACGAGTGCATTGAAAATCCTGCCCCCTACGACTACGTAAAGCAGTCCTGCGAGCGAACGACGCGGTGGCTCGTACGTTGCAAGGCCGAGATGGAGCGCCTGAATTCTTTGCCTGAGACCATCAACCGCGATCAGATGCTTTTTGGCATCAATCAGGGAGGTGTATTTGAGGACCTTCGCATCGAGCATATGAAAGAGATCGCAAAGCTTGACCTTAACGGCTATGCGATCGGCGGTCTTTCGGTGGGCGAATCCACCGAGGATATGTACCGTATTATTGACGCCGTGGAGCCTTATATGCCAAAGGAGAAGCCGCGTTATCTGATGGGTGTTGGTACTCCCTGTAACATTTTGGAGGGCGTGCATTACGGTATTGATTTCTTCGATTGTGTGATGCCCAGCCGCAATGCGCGTCACGGCAATCTTTTCACCTGGAACGGAAAAATGAATATCATGAACGAGAAGTACGCCAAGGACGCGAGAGCCATAGATCCGAGCTGCAAGTGTCCCGCGTGCCGCCGTTATAGCCGTGCGTATATCCGCCATCTTCTCAAGGCCAAGGAGTCGCTCGGTATGCGACTTGCCGTTACGCACAACATCTATTTCTATAACGACCTGACGCAAAAGATCCGCGATGCACTGGACGGCGATTATTTTGAGAGCTTTTATCAGAAATACCGTCAGATTCTCGGCGAGAGAGTGGACGACTGAATGAGAGGCATTTTGGCGGAATATACTATAATAAATACGTAATAAGGGGGAAGGAGCATGCTAAACAAGATCGTAGCGGGGGAGGTCTTGGCAAGAGCCATGGCAAGCGGTGCCGATTTTGCCGAGCTTTTCTGTGAGCTGACACGCACGCAAGCGCTGTCTTTGGTGGACGGTAAGCTGGAAAAGATCACGGATAACGTTATAAGCGGCCTCGGCGTTCGCGCCTTTAAGGGAACCGAAACGGTCTACGCTTCGACCTGTGACCTTTCGCGCGAAGGGCTTCTTACCTGCGCGGCGCGCGTGGCCGATGTCATTTCGGATAGCAAGGTGAGCGTTCATCTTTCTTTGTCGGAACGCATTTTCCCTAATATTCACGCTGTGGCGGTAGAGCCTGTGGGCGCGGACATGAAGCGCAAGGTCGAGTTGTTGAAAACGGGATGTGTTGCCGCCAAGAATTACGATCCGCACATTTCACAGGTGCAGGGAACGCTGGCGTTGGTAGACCGTACCATCTGGATCGCCAACAGCGAGGAGCTGTTTACGTCGGAGCGCCATATCCGTACTCGCATGGCCATTTCCTCGGTGGCGTCGGACAGGGGGGAAAATCAATCGGGCTCCTGCTCGCCGGGACGCGGCATGGGACTTGAAATGTTTGAAGATTTCCGTCCGGAGGATATCGGTGCCGAGGCGTCGCGTCACGCCATGGTGAATTTGAGAGCCGCGTACTGTCCCGCGGGACGTATGCCAGTGGCCATTGAAAACGGTTTTGGCGGCGTAATCTTTCACGAGGCGTGCGGTCACTCCTTGGAGGCAACCTCGGTTGGTACGGGCACCTCGCAGATGTGCGGTAAGCTTGGCCAGAAGATCGCCAACGAAAAGGTGACGGCGATCGACGACGGTACCATTGCAGGCGCATGGGGCTCGGTCAATATCGACGACGAGGGAAATCCCACAGAGAGAAACGTGCTTATTGAGAATGGAATTCTGAAAAAATATATGGTAGACCGTCTCGGCTCGCGCCGTATGGGTATGAAAATGACGGGGAATAGCAGACGGCAGGATTATCACTACGAGCCAACCTCCCGCATGACCAATACCTTTATTGATAATGGCCCCGACAAAAACGAGGATATCATCCGCTCGATCGAATACGGTCTTTACGCGAAAAAAATGGGTGGCGGCTCGGTAAATCCTCTGACGGGTGACTTTAACTTTGCCGTAAGCGAGGGCTATATCATTCGAAACGGAGAAATTTGTGAGGCAGTGCGCGGCGCGTCACTGATCGGAAACGGCTCACAGATCCTTATGGATATCGACATGGTTGGGCAAAATCTGGCAACGGGACAGGGAATGTGCGGCTCGTCGAGCGGCTCGGTTCCCACCGACGTGGGTCAGCCTCTCATACGGGTATCTGAAATTACCGTTGGCGGTAGATAAGGAGGAATTATGCAGTTTTCGGAAATCAAACGCATTCTTGCCGAAGCTTCGGCCAAAGCAGGTATTTCCCATTATGACGTTTATTATGTAAAGAGTAATAGTGTTTCTGCGGAGACATTTAAAGACGAAATCAGCTCTTTTAGCAGTGAAATTTCGATTGGTCTTTGCTTTCGGTGTTTGCTTGATGGCCGCTTTGGTTATGCCTCCTGTGAGAAGATCACTGAGGAGGAGCTTGGCGCCCTTGTTGCGCGCGCAGCAGAGAACGCTGCCTATATCGAAAGTGACGATGAGGCTATTCTGTTTGAGGGCTCGCCCTCTTACCGCACGGTCGAAAATCAGCATTTGCCGATGCCATCTGCCGCAGAGCTTCGTGAGCTTGCGCTTAAATTGCAAAAGCAGACTTATGCGGAAAGCGAGTTCGTGGTGGACGGAACCGAAAGCTCGGTAGGTGTATCGGAGATTTCCATCGATCTTTGCAATTCGTACGGGCTTTCTCTTCATAAGGAGGCTTCGGTCTATTCCGCTGTGGCAGCGGCCGTTGTCAAGAAGGAAGGTGAATCGGAGGATGATTACGAATACCGCCTCGGCAAGAGCCTTGAGGATACGTGTGCGATCTCGCAAAAGGCAGTGAGCGGTGCTCTCGCCAAGCTTGGTGCCGAGGAGCTTACAAGTGGTAATTATCCCGTAATTATCAGCGGAAAGCAGATGGCCATTCTGCTTGATACCTTCTCGGGCGTATTTTCCGCGAAAAACGTAAAGCTCGGTCTCTCTTTGCTTGCGGGCAAGGAGGGGGAGAAAATTGCCTCGGAAAAAATTACGCTTGTTGACGATCCTTATTCGGAGAATTTGCTTGCAAAATCTCCGTTTGATGCAGAAGGTGTATCTACCGAGACAAAAACTGTCATAAAGGACGGAGTTTTGCAGACTCTTTTGTATGACCTCGCTACTGCCGCTGCAATGGGTAAGAAAACGACAGCCAACGCCTCCAAGGCGGGATATGCCTCGGCCATTGTCATTTCCCCGTACTATTTTGGCATTGAAGCGGGCGAAGCCTCGCTTGACAAGCTTTTTGCGGAAGCCGAGGGTGGTGTTTATATTACGCAACTTAAGGGGCTTCATGCGGGAGCCAATGCCGTAACGGGTGACTTTTCCATCGAAAGTGCCGGCTTTTTGATCGAAAACGGCAAAAAGGGAAGACCAGTCAAATCCTTTACGATCGCAGGCAATTTCTACGATCTCTTGAAGGATATCGAAAATATTTCGGATACGGTGACAGTCGGTGTGCCTGGCGTGTTTCGAGCAGTCGGTGCGCCCGACGTTTTTCTGAAAAATATAAGCATTGCAGGAAAATAATACTTGAAAAAGGGAACGGAATGTGATATACTGTTGACGTGTTTGAGAAAGGAGAGGAAATATGAGGATCTCATGGAAAAGCTTTTTCCTTTCTTTTGGTGCGGCGTTCGTTCTTTTTTTGTTGCTGATGGCCTTCGTTTGTGCCGATCTTTTTGGTAGCTTCGTGCCGTCTCCCGACATAGACTCTTCACAAAAGCTTACGGGTGAGGTGCGTGGGGATTACGAAAGCCATATCTTTTATTGCCACGATAAAAAGGGAGAAACGCTGGAGTTTGCGGTTCTTGTTCGCGTGGACGCGAAGAACGAGCGACTGCTTGCCACGCACCTTAACGGAAATGATCTTTTGGAGCGACAGGGCTCGCTCTTTTACATACGCTCGCTTTGCGAGGCTCACGGCATGGGAGAGCTTGTGCCGATCTTTGCCTCGCTCACGGGCTATGAGGTGGCTAGCGACCGCATTTTGAATGCGCGTGACTATTTGCCAAGCTCGGTAAAGGACGGTACGGTGCGATATTTGGATTTCGTCGAGGCCTTGCCTATGACATGGAGTGGTGCTGAGGTGGGCTTTTCGGTTTCGGAATGCTCGGTTGCGGCACAGGAAAACGGCGACGTGCGAATTCTTGATGTAAAGGCTTCACTTGAAGCTTTTCGGACTTTGAAATAAAATAAACATTACATAAACAGGAGAAAATCATGAAAAACACGGAAAAAACAATGGAAAAAATCGTGGCTCTGTGTAAGGGTCGCGGCTTCATCTTCCCCGGCTCCGAAATTTACGGCGGCCTTGCGAATACATGGGACTACGGCCCTCTTGGCGTGGAGCTGAAGAACAATGTGAAGCGCGCATGGTGGAAGAAATTCGTGCAGGAGAATCGCTACAATGTTGGTCTTGACGCCGCCATTCTGATGAATCCGCAGACTTGGGTGGCAAGTGGACATTTGGCAGGCTTCTCGGATCCTCTTATGGACTGCCGCGAGTGCCACGAGCGCTTCCGCGCGGACAAGCTCATTGAGGACTTTTGTGCAGAGAACGGAATTGAGCTTTCCAAGCCCATCGACGCTTTTTCTCAGGAGGAGATGAAGGCGTTCGTTGAGGAGCATAACATTCCTTGTCCCACCTGCGGCAAGCACAACTTTACCGACATCCGTCAGTTCAATCTGATGTTCAAGACCTTCCAGGGCGTTACCGAGGATGCAAAGAACACAGTTTACCTTCGTCCCGAGACGGCACAGGGTATTTTCACGAACTTTGTAAATGCACAGCGTACCACGCGAAAGAAGCTGCCCTTCGGTATTGCGCAGATCGGTAAGTCTTTCCGTAACGAGATCACACCCGGCAACTTCATCTTCCGCGTGCGCGAGTTTGAGCAGATGGAGCTTGAGTTCTTCTGCAAGCCCGGCACCGACCTTGAGTGGTTCAACTATTGGAGAACCTTCTGCCATAACTGGCTTCTTGCCATTGGTCTTAAGGACGAGAATATCCGTCTTCGTGACCACGATCCCGAGGAGCTTTGCTTCTATTCCAAGGCAACCACCGACTTCGAGTTCCTGTTCCCATTTGGTTGGGGCGAGCTTTGGGGCGTTGCAGACCGTACCGATTACGACCTGACGCAGCATCAGAATGTATCGGGTAAGGATCTGACTTACTTCGATCAGGAGACGAACGAGCACTATATTCCTTACGTGGTTGAGCCCAGCCTTGGTGTTGAGAGAACGGTTCTTTCGGTTCTTTGCGACGCATATGACGAGGAGGTTGTGGACGAGGAGAAGAATGACGTTCGCGTGGTAATGCGCTTGCATCCCGCGCTCGCACCCTTCAAGGCGGCCGTGCTTCCTCTTTCCAAGAAGCTTTCCGAGAAGGCTGACGAGATCTACACCGAGCTTTCCAAGTACTTCAGCGTAGATTTTGACGAGGCCGGCTCGATCGGTAAGAGATATCGCCGTCAGGACGAGGTTGGTACACCTCTTTGCATCACCTACGACTTTGATTCTGAGACCGATAACTGCGTAACGGTTCGTGACCGCGACACTATGGAGCAGGTTAGAATTCCGATCGCAGAGCTTAAGAACTATATCGAGGAAAAGATCGCGTTCTAAAGCAAAAAAGAAGCCGACTTGTGGCACCTGCCGTAGAGCAGGTGCCACAGTTATATTCGCCTCTGGCGAGTTCTATTGCATCGCAGTGGTATTCGGCTATCGCCGAGTGATATTCGCTACGCGAGCTTGGGAGGCGAATATAATATCACTGCGACCACAGAGTTGCAAAGCAACTCGGAGCAATATCACTGTTGCTTGCAACAATATCATGCTGACACGGTCAGCATATCACTTCCAATTTGATATGGCATTTGTGTCTACAAATGCAGTGCTTCGTATGCCTTAATTAAAGACATACGAAGCACTGCATTGTTTTATATTCAGTTAAAATTCGATTTTGCCTATGAAGCGGTAGAAGATTTCAACCTCTTGGTCTTTGAAGCCGT
>SVRO01000100.1 GCA_015064795.1 Oscillospiraceae bacterium
AAGCATTTTGCTCTTAATAAGCATGGACATGGATATTGCCGCCGAATTCATCGTGATGGCAAGCGAGTTGATGCTCATTAAGAGCAAAATGCTTCTGCCGCGCGACGAGGAGGTGGAGGAGGATCCTCGCAAACAGCTCGTGGATGCCCTTCTCAAATATCAGCAGGCCAAAGCCGCCATGCTGGTGCTTACACCGCGATACGCTGCCTTCAGCGGCCGTATGGCAAAGGACACCGACGAAATTTCGGTTGACCGCACCTTCGTGGCCGATCAGAATATCGAGGATCTTTGTTTGGCTGTAAGACGCATCCTCTCTTACAATGCCGCCATGGAGCGCGCCAAGAGCAAGGAGCCCTTCACCCCCATGCTCAGCGCACCGATCGTCCCCGTGGAAATTAAAATTGTGGGCATTCTTGACCATATACAGAAGAAAAAGAAGGTCTCGCTTGGCGAGCTTTTGGACGATTCGGTCTCGCTCCCTGACATGATCGCCATTTTTATCGGCGTCTTAGAGCTGATCAAGGTCAATCGCATCTCCATTGTGGAGGACGAAGGGAAAGCAGATACCGTTGAGGGCGTCGGCACGCGCTTTGTGATCAATGAAAATTACGTGGAGGCCGAAAACGAGCCTTCGCAAGTTAACACGGAGGAGAAAAACGATGGACAAGCCGATGGAACAAATTAAAAACGTAGAGGCTGCCATTGAGGCCATTTTGTACGCGGCAGGTCATCCAATCGCATACAGTAAGCTCTCGGAGGTACTTGGACTTTCCGAAAAGGATACAAAAAAAATGGTGGCACACATGGCGGAGGAATACAGCAAAGAAGGCTCGGGCAGAGGCATTATGCTTCTCACCTTCGACGACTCCTGTCAGCTTGCTACCAAGGAAGTCTTTGCCACCTATATCCGCGAGGCACTCAGTATTCGCCGCGGCGGAAATCTCTCGGCGTCGTCGATGGAGGTTCTTGCCATCGTTGCCTACAATCAGCCCGTTACGAGAACCTATATTGATACGATACGCGGCGTTGATAGCAACTACTCGGTAAACTCCCTCATTGATAAGGAGCTTATTGTGGCGGTGGGACGTCTTGACGCCCCCGGCCGCCCCACGCTTTACGGCACGAGCGAAAAGTTTTTGCGCGTGTTTGGACTTTCCTCGCTTGACGATCTGCCCGAAACCGAGCTTATGACCATGAATGTCAACGCAGAGGGCGAGGTAGACACCACGCAGATGACGATGGAGATCCCCAATTCAAGCGTCATTGAAGCCCCTAAAACCGAGGAGCAGGAATCCGAGGAGCAGGAGAACGACTAAACGAGCAACGCTTCGGCAATAATGTGACTGAAAGGAGGCATGGCATGCTATTTCTGTGGATCTTATTGGGCATTCTTGCCCTTCTGTTTCTGATCTCCATGCTTTCGGCACACGTTATTCTCGAATATCGAGAGGATGTCACCCTCACCCTTGCGTTTCTTTTCTTAAAGTTCCGACTCTTCCCCGCAAAACAGAAAAAAGCCCGTCTTACCAAGCGTACGAAAAAAACGGAAAAGCAAAAGCAAGTACAAAAAAAGCAAGATACACCGGAAAAGCCAAGCGGTGAGGAAAAAGGAATTTTAGAAAAACTAAAGGATATCCGCACGCTTCTTACCGTACTTTTAAAGCGCACGCTTGGCCATCTCTCGATACGCACTGCACGCATTCACATTTTTGTGGCAACGGGAGACGCGGCAAGCACGGCCATTCTTTACGGAGCCGTAAACGGCGGTGTGGCGCTGCTTTTGGAAACACTTGACCGTTTCGGTAAGCTCAAATACGGAAGAAACGACGAGATTTTGGTTTGCCCCGATTATCTTGGGGACAAAACACGCGCCGATCTACGTATTTCCTTCTCGCTTCGCGTGTGGCACATATTGGATATTCTCTTAAAAACCCTACTTGCTTATACAAAAACCAGAAAACAAAAAGTGAAATCATAAAAGAAAGGATATTTCATCATGGCAAACGAAAACAAATTGGAAGAAATCATCCGCGCATCTCTGGAAAACATTCGCTCTATGATCGACGCCGACACCGTGATCGGTGATCCCATCGCCACCGAGTCGGGTACCACCATTATTCCCGTCTCCAAGGTTTCGGTCGGCTTTGCAACGGGCGGACTTGACTACGACGGCAAGTCCACAGCCGCCAACCGTCCGCAGAATTTCGGCGCAGGAGGCGGCACCGGCCTCTCCATTCATCCCGTTGGCTTCCTCGTCGTAAAAAAGGACGGCAACATCGAGATGATCAACGTAGGCCAGCCCTATCCTGCCGATCCCATTGATCAGATCACGAGCATTATCGAGCGTTCGCCCGAGATCATCAGCCGTCTCAAAGCGGTGTTTAAGAAGAAGGACGCAGAAGCCGACGACAAGACCGAGGCAACCGAGGTTACCAACGAAGGTTAATCGCATATCAACTCGCAGGCAAGCATACATTGTATCGAATACTTTTTGTGAGGTTGATCCATGAAACGCTTGCTTGCCCTTTTTCTCGCGCTTGTTCTTCTTTTTTCGCTGACGTTGCCCTGCTTGGCGGCCGCGCCATCGGTCTCGGCCAAAAGTGCTCTTCTTATGGATGCAGCCACAGGACAGGTGTTATATCAAAAAAACGCCTTCGTGCGCTTGCCGATGGCCTCTACCACCAAGATCATGACGGCCGTCGTTGCGATCGAGAGCATGGCACTCGAAAAGGAAATCGAGGTTTCGCCCGAAGCCACGGGAATTGAAGGCTCCTCGATCTATCTTTACCCAAAGGAACGATTGACGATGGAGGCCCTTCTCTACGCACTTCTTTTGGAATCGGCAAACGACGCGGCCACGGCCATTGCCATTGCGGTTTCGGGTGACGTTGACACCTTCGTTCAAAAAATGAACGAAAAGGCAACAGCCCTCGGACTGATGAATACGCACTTTGACAATCCGCACGGACTTGACGGCGAGACACACTATACCACGGCGTACGATTTGGCACGTCTTGCCTCGTACGCGCTTTCCAACGAGATCTTTCAAAAGATCTGTTCGACGTACAAGATGAAGATCCCCTTAAACACCGACGAGGGCGTTCGCGTGCTTGTCAACCACAACAAGATGCTTCATCTTTACGAAGGGGCGATCGGCGTAAAAACGGGATTTACCAAAAAAAGCGGCCGTTGTCTTGTCAGCGCCGCCAAGCGTGACGGACTTTTGCTCGTGGCAGTCACGCTGCACGCGCCTGACGATTGGAAGGATCACACGGCCATGCTGGACTTTGGCTTTTCTCGCTATACAAGAGTTACTTATGCGGAAAAAGGGACTTACACCGTCTCCCTGCCCATTGTAAACGGAAAAGCAGAAACGCTGACGGCTCTCAACAGTGAAACGCTTGCCGCCACGCTTCAAAGCACACG
>SVRO01000101.1 GCA_015064795.1 Oscillospiraceae bacterium
CTCCAAGTCATTTTGGTTCTTCTCGCTAAAGCGAGAAGAACATATACGCCGCGAGCCACGCAGCAGACAAAGAAAGCTCGCTTTCTTTTCTGCGCGTGCGCTGTACGCGGCTCAAAATGACGTGAAGTTTGTACGCACC
Source organism: Oscillospiraceae bacterium (assembly GCA_015064795.1). GTDB lineage: Bacteria > Bacillota > Clostridia > Oscillospirales > CAG-272 > RGIG8775. The sequence goes on from SVRO01000101.1 coordinate 140, forward strand.
AATGCAGGCAAAGTTTTGATCAAACTTTTTCAAAAGTTTGTGGGGTGTGGGGCAACGCCCCACATAAACAGACCGATAAATCAAAATTTGAAGTGTTGGCGGTTTGTTTTGACAAAAAAGGTTGTGCAAAACGCTGAAAATGTGAAGAAGTCGCGAAAAAATCCACAAAAAGCATTTACATTTTTTGGCGAAAGTGTTATAATTCATATATCCATGTCCACAGGGGGACAGTAGAAAAAGAAAACGACCGCTTGGCGAGAGCCGATTTTGAGCGGAAGGGAGATAAAAAGCATGAAAAGAGATCTGATTCGCGATATTACGAAGGACAGTGCCGCATACGACGGCCGTGAGGTCGTGCTTGGCGGCTGGGCGAGAAGCATTCGCGCCGGCAAGGACTGCGGCTTCATCAATTTGAACGACGGAAGCTGCCACGGCGGCGTGCAGGTCGTTTTTGAGCGAGAATTCGTGGAGAATTACAACGAGGTCAGCAAGTATAACGTGGGTACGGCACTTGTCGTGAAGGGCAAGGTCGTATTGACGCCCGAAAATAAGCAGCCCTTTGAGGTCAAGGCGAGCGAGATTTTGCTGGAGGGCGCGTCCACGCCCGACTATCCGCTTCAAAAGAAGGGACATACGGTGGAGTTTTTGCGCGAGATCGCGTATCTGCGTCCCCGTACCAACCTTTTCTCTGCGGTTTTCCGCGTGAGAAGTGAGATCGCGTTCGCGATCCACGAGTTTTTCCACAAGAGAGGCTTCGTGTACGTTCACACGCCGCTCATTACCGCCTCCGACTGCGAGGGCGCGGGCGAGATGTTCCGCGTGACCACGCTGGATATGGAAAATCCGCCTCGTACTGCGGACGGCAAGATCGATTTTTCGCAGGATTTCTTCGGAAAGAGCACCAACCTTACGGTTTCGGGACAGCTTGAGGGCGAGACCTACGCCATGGCGTTCGGCAACATCTATACCTTCGGCCCGACCTTCCGTGCCGAGAATTCCAACACCGCGCGTCACGCGGCAGAGTTCTGGATGATTGAGCCCGAGATCGCGTTTGCCGACCTTGGCGACAACATGGAGCTTGCGTGGGATATGATCCGTCATATCATTCGCCACGTGCTCGATAACTGCCCCGAGGAGATGAAGTTCTTTAATAGCTTCGTCGATAAGACGCTCCTTGAGAGACTGAACGCACTTGTGGAGAGCGACTATCAGAAGGTGACCTACACCGAGGCCGTCGAGCTCTTAAAAAAGAGTGGACACGAGTTTAAGTACCCTGTCGAGTGGGGCTGTGACCTGCAGACCGAGCACGAGCGTTATCTCACCGAGGTCATCTACAAGAAGCCCGTGTTCGTCATTGACTATCCCAAGGAGATCAAGTCCTTCTATATGCGCCTGAACGACGACGGCAAGACCGTTGCCGCAATGGACCTTTTGGTGCCCGGCGTGGGCGAGATCATCGGCGGCAGCCAGAGAGAAGAGCGCCTTGACGTCCTGCTTGAGAGGATGAAGGAGTGCAATCTTCGCGAGGAGGACTATTGGTGGTACGTGAACCTTCGCCGTTATGGAGGCACCAAGCACGCAGGCTACGGCCTTGGCTTTGAGCGTATCATTATGTACGTGACGGGTGTTTCCAACATTCGTGACGTCCTGCCTTATCCGAGAACGGTCGGCAACGCCGAATATTAAGAAAAGCGAAACGCCTTGGCCGCCGCAGAGCTAAAGCTCTGCGGCGGCCCTTTTTAACGGCAGAGACAAACCGTCTCCTTGTGGGCTTGTTCAAAGCCAAACGGAATATTTTTATAAACCGTTGAAATCTGTAAAAAAATATGATATAATATACTGAATATGTGTATTTATAGAGAAGGGAGGAGTGCGTATGGTAAGGATCACCTGCGTAGAGCCGCATTCGCGCGCCGCACGCGCGGGGATCGCGGAGGGAGATCTGCTTTTGACGATCGGCGGCCGCGAGATCGAGGACGTGCTCGATTACCGCTTTTATTTGGCCGATACGCTCGTTACGCTCGAATGCGAGCGCGAGGGCAAGCGCTTTGCGGTCAGCATCAAAAAGGGCGAGTACGACGACATCGGTCTTGGCTTCGAAACGCCGCTGATGGACGAGAAGCATTCCTGCCGCAACAAGTGCATCTTTTGCTTTATCGACCAGCTTCCGCAGGGGCTTCGCGAGACGCTCTATTTTAAGGACGACGACGCGCGCCTTTCCTTCCTTCACGGGAACTACATCACGCTTACCAACCTTAAGGACAAGGACGTGGAGCGCATCACGCGGATGCACATCTCGCCCGTGAATGTCTCGGTGCATACCACCAATCCCGATCTGCGCGTGTTTATGATGAAAAATAAGCGCGCAGGCGAGGTGCTTTCCTATCTGGAGCGTTTTCGCGACGCAGGCATTCGCATCTGCGCGCAGATCGTGCTTTGCCGCGGCGTGAACGACGGCGCGGAGCTTGACCGCTCGATGCGCGACCTCTGCACCTATCTTCCCGCGCTTTCCAGCGTTTCGGTGGTGCCTGCAGGTCTTACGCGCTTCCGCGAGGGGCTTCATCCCCTCACGGCCTACACGCCGGAGGAATGCCGCGCCATCGTGGCGCAGGTCGATGCGTTTGGTGAGGAATGTCTGAAAAAATACGGCACGCGGCTCTTTTTCTGTGCCGACGAGCTTTACGTCAAGGGCGGTCTTGCGCTTCCGCCCGACGAATATTACGAGGAATACGCGCAGATCGAAAACGGCGTCGGTATGCTTCGCGCGCTTTCGGAGGAATTTGCGATCGAGCTTTCCTTCCTTGCGGAGAGTGACCTGCCCAAAACCGCGCGTACCGTCTCGATCGCCACGGGCGTGGCCGCCTACGAGCGCATCGCGGCACTCGCAAAGGTCATCGAGGAGCGTGTTCCCGCGCTCACGGTAAAGGTGTATAAGATCGTCAATCACTTTTTCGGCGAGAGCGTTACCGTGACGGGTCTGCTTACGGGCAAGGACCTCGCGGAGCAGCTCGCGGACAAGGCGCTCGGAGATCAGCTTCTCCTCTCGTCCACCACCCTCCGCGCCGAAGGCGACCTCTTTCTCTGCGGCATGACGCCCAAGGAGCTTTCGGAAAAACTCGCAGTTCCCGTCCGCTTCGTCGATTCGGACGGCGCCGCACTCGTAGAGGCAATTTTGGGGAAGTGAGGAGAGAACGGTCGCTTTTTAGAAAAAAGCTCCGCAAAAACTTTCATGGCGAGACTGTGCCTTACTATGAAATTTGCAAAAAATTTAATGACTCAGAA
>SVRO01000102.1 GCA_015064795.1 Oscillospiraceae bacterium
ATACGCCATGCCGACCACCTCGTAACCCACAAGCTCCGAGAGATTTTGACGGTCGCATTCAACCTGACGAATCACTTCCTCATCGGGCTGATCGGGCAGAAGCGGGTGCGTCAGCGTATGCACCGCAACCTCGTGTCCCTCATAGATCCCGCGCACCTCCTGAGCACGTGGCTTGACATGCGCCACGGTCACCCCCTCGCGAACCAGCGAACCGGCGCGTCCGAGGAGCTCGGAATTGAGATTGAAGGTGCATTTGAGGTCGTACTTATTTAAAAGACAGATCAACCTTTGGTCCTGCGTCGAGCCGTCGTCAAAGCTGAAGGTGACCGCCTTTTTCCTGCCGCCGATCATATCAAAGCGTCTCCGGGTCGCAAAGCGTAGCCGCCATAACCGCCTTGATGGTGTGCATACGGTTTTCGGCCTCGTCGAAGACCACCGACTGCGCACTCTCAAAGACCTCATCGGTCACCTCCATCGCGTCGCGGCCAAACTTTTCACCCATTTCCTTGCCAACCTGCGTTTTCATGTCGTGATACGAGGGCAGGCAGTGCATGAAGATGGTCTCACGCTTGCCCGTCATGCTCATCAGCTCGGCATTGACCTGATAAGGTGCCAGATCGGCAATACGCTCCTGCCAAACCTCCACGGGCTCGCCCATGGACACCCAAACGTCCGTGTAGATCACGTCGGCACCAGCCACCGCCTTGGCGGCGTCGGTCTCAAAGCGAAGCGTCGCACCCGTTTCGGAGGCGATCTTCTCGCATTCGGCCACAAGTGCCGCATCGGGAAAATACTTTGCGGGGCAGCAGGCCGTGAAATCCATACCCATCTTGGCACAGCCCACCATCAGCGAGTTGCCCATATTATAGCGCGCGTCGCCCATATAGACAAGCTTGACGCCCTTGAGTTTACCAAGCTTTTCACGAACCGTCAGGAAATCGGCAAGGATCTGCGTGGGGTGGAACTCGTTGGTAAGTCCGTTCCACACAGGCACCTTCGAGAAATGCGCCAATTCCTCCACAAGATTCTGCCCGTAGCCGCGGTACTCAATCCCGTCGTACATCGAGGCAAGCACGCGCGCCGTGTCGGCAATGCTCTCCTTTTTTCCGATCTGCGAGCCGTTAGAATCCAAATAGGTCACACCCATGCCGAGATCGTACGCCGCCACCTCGAAGCTGCAACGCGTACGCGTGCTGGTCTTCTCAAAGATCAGGGCAATATTTTTGCCCTCACAAAGACGGTGCGGAACGCCCGCCTTTTTCTTGGTCTTAAGCTTCTCGGCAAGGTCGATAAGCCCTCCGATCTCCTCACTCGTAAAATCCAAAAGCTTCAAAAAATCTTTTCCCTTTAAATTCATAACCGTATCTCCTCAAAATCAGGAATTTGCCGTAACCACGGCCAAGGATGTGGAGGCAATCATAGACTCGCCGCCGATTGCCAACCCGTATCGATCGGAGCCGGGCGCAAAACCGCCCGATGCAAGCGTATACGCTCTGCCTTGTTTGATTTCCGGCGCCGAAAAATACGCCAAGGAATATTCACGCCTTCCCTCCAAGGAAAGAAGAAGCGCGCCCTCGTTGTCCAAAAGTGCCAGAGGATAGCCACTTTTCTGCTTTTCAAAACGGCAAAGTACAACACCCTGTTGTCTACCCGGGAAGAATTCGCGCGCCACGGCACCGTTTCCGAGTGCCACCAAAACGCCGCCCTCAATCATTGCCGCTCCAAAATCCAACGGCAAGCCCGTAGCACCTGCCACGGCAAGCACACCGCCCGACATGAGAAGCTTCCCGCGCGTGAAAACGCCGCATTCGGTCTCCGCCATATAAATATGCGCACCCGAAATGTCCACGCTTGCACCCGAAATACCGATCTTGCTTGTCTCCAGAATAAGAATGCCGTCCGAAATGCCGACCGCCCCTTCTGCACAAAGACCGTTGCCGATGGCGCGGATTTTAAATTTGCCACCGTCAATGCAAAGCGCCTCTCCCGCAAAAACGCCGCGGCCCGAGGCGTCGATCGCCAACACGCCGCCACGTATCAGAATGTCCGAAGCGGCATAAAGTCCGTCCGAAAAAACCGTAACGGCTTTTTCCGTTTCCTCTGCCGCCATTTCCTTGGGCGACGGTTCAAAGATATCCCAGAATTTCGGAAGCGTTTCCTCCTCTTCCTGTTCTTGCAGGATCTCGTCCATTCGAACGCCGGTGGAAAGCTCAAATTCGCCGTCTTCAATCACAAGAAGCGACTCGGCGTGAATGGCATCACCCGTAGAAGAAATCTGAAGCGAGCCTCCGCTCACGTAAATATAACCGGACCGCTGCACGCTCTCTTCGGTTTCTTCCGAGGGTTTCTCCTCCTCCAGCACACGTCCCGAAAGGATCCCCTCCTCCTCGGCACGAATGTTCAGCGCACCGCCGCCGATCTTAACACATTTTTCACCGATAAATGCGGCCTCCGAGCTCTGAATTTTAATATTTCCACCCGTTACGGTAAGCGCACCGCGCGAAAGGATGCCATGCGCGCGGTATCCAACGACCGAAAGCGATCCCGAACCGTTGATCGCAAGATCTTTTTGACAAAGAATAACCGCCCCCGTCTGCTTGTTTAACGCAGAGGGCTTGTACTCCAAAGAGTCCGAAAGTGTACTTTCTCCCGTAAGCGTAAGAAGGATCGAGCCAACCGAACGGATATCCAACGCCGTCCCGCTCTTTCCCTCCAAAGAAAGATCCGAAAGCACAAGATGCACGTCATCCTCATACGTCGCATCGACCGTAAGAAGCGCACCGCTTGCGCTTCCGCTTATTATATAGATTCCCGAAGCAGAAACCGTAACGTCCTTGCCGTCACTCTCGGCTCCTTTGCCGTAAACGGTACTGCCTCCGTCGGAAAACACGATACGCGTTGCCGAGCCGCTGTCGTATTCGGCACTCAGCTCGCGTTCGGAATATGCAAGATCCAATTGAGAGAGATCCGGCGTTTGCACCTTGATATCACCGCGCATTGGCGTGATTCCCTCGAAATATTCTTGATATTTCGCCGCGATCGTCTTATCTGTAAGGATACCCAAATCAAAAATATCACCGCAAGAGGTCAAAAGAATCGGAACCACAAGAAGTAAGGCGAATGCTTTCCATTTTTTCACAGATCTTCTCTCCTTTCCTGTTTTTATAAACTTATAAATTGATGTTTATCGGGGAGTTACGCTTAGGGGACTTTTTGAAAAAAGTCCCCTAAGAACCCCCAAAAACTTTTCTGGAATTTTTACGACAAAGTCTGCAAAAGCTTTATTGTAAGGGGGCTCC
>SVRO01000011.1 GCA_015064795.1 Oscillospiraceae bacterium
TTTTGCTCATTCGTTCGTTTTACAGATCCGCAACACCCATTTTGCCCGCAGGAAAAGTTTTTGGGGGTTTTAGGGGACTTTTTTCAAAAAGTCCCCTAAGCGTAACTCCCCGATAAACATCAATTTATACGCAAAAAGAGCAGAGACACGCTCAGCTCTTTTTTCTTTTTTTCGTTGGTTTCTTAGAAGTGCTCACGCGGTGATGATTGGTAGCCGCGGTGCGCGCCCTTTTGCCAAACATCGCGCGCAAAGCAAGAAAAATCAGAGAAACCAAGCCGATAAACGCCGAAACCACCGAAGGCAAGAGCAAGAAGAGCAAGAAACCGATGCCGACCCGCACACACGCGCCCGTAAACACGGGAAGTACTTCGGGAAACAGGAAGCCGAGAATGAGGTCTGTGATAAGAAGCATGCCCGACAAAACCAAAAGCCCCCGACCGCCCGAACGAACATCCGAACGGCTGATCTCCATATGAATGACCACCGCAAGCGAAAGAAGCAGCGCTAACCAATAGCGAACATTCGCAAAATTTTGCTTATCGAAAAGAACGCGCCATACGTCCGAAAGAGCATTCGGAACGACATCAAGCCCCGAAACGCCGCGAATCTCTCCCAGCATTTCCCCAAGCATATCGGGCATAAAGAGCCAAACGAACAGAAGCACCACTGCGCCGCCGGCCAAAATGGGCGAAATGCCGATGAAATAATTGCCGATCTGATGGTAGAGATTGGTCTTATAATACGTGTGCTCCACGTAGCCGAGCGTGCGCGAACGCTTGTCCGTGTTCACCAGCTTCATCTTGGTAATGGTATGCCCAAACAGCAGGCACATCAGCGCATGCGACAGCTCGTGTACAGGTGTGCCGACATAGCCCGTCAGGCGCACGAGTCCAAACGCCGCGTCGCCGCAGGCGTCGTACAGGCATTTGTTGCAGAAGGAGATAAACGCGCCGCACAAAACGACGATGCCGAAAACGAACATCATCTGCACGAAAAAGCTTTCCAAGATCAAAAGCACGGTGCGCCCCTCCCTTCCTCAAATTGATTCTATTATAGCGTATAAACGCCGCAAAGTCAACTACATTTTCAGCTTTGGTTTTCCGTATACCGCAAAATATCCAACGGCCAAAACCGCGCAAAGACTGCTTACACTCGCGATAAGAAAGGCCACAAACGAGGAAAGGTCGCACACGCTTTTGAGTGCGAGAATAAGACCTACCGATATGCCCGCACCAATATAGGTGCGCAGGATCGGCAAAAAGAAGGTGAGCGGCTCCACACCCAAAAGATGTGCGGCGTAAAAGGGCATAAAAACCGAGTACCAAAGCACGCGCACGCCAAAGGCCACCAGTGCGACCCCAAGGATCGAGGTATGAGTGAAGGCCGCCAAGGCAAGTGCTGCCGCCGCTCCCAAAAGTGAGCCGCCGACGTAAAGAAGTGCCATTCTTTTTAGACGATTCATCACCACCGCCATGTGAAAGAGCGGAAGGGACAAGGCAACCGAGAGCATGGGCAAAAGCGACATAACGGTAAGAAGGCGCAGAAGAATCGTATTTTCCGCCCCCAGCCAAAGCGTAAAAAATTCCTTCAAAAAGCCAACCGCCATCGAAACGCCGACCAGCGCGAAAAAGCCAACCAACCGTTGTCCCCCAAGCACCTCCGAAAGAAGTGCCTCCTTGTCTCCCTTGGCAAACTGCCGCGTTGCACGCGGAATAAAAAGACTTGCCAGCATCAGCATCACCCCGCCAAATACGCGTGCCGCCGTAAGCGCCAACGAATAAACACCCGACTCGGCAGCACCGAAAAGCACGTTCACAAGGATCAAAAGAGCGCCCGCTGTCAGCCATGAACCAAGCTCGTTTACCGAATACCAGGTTCCCGAGGCGAGCAACCGACGAAGCGCCGCCCACGAAAAGCATTTACGGTCAGGTAAAATCTCGGGCGTGAGATGCTTGGCCATAAAAAAGCGAATACACGCCGAAACCACAGAAGACACAAGCACAGCCACGCCCACGCTGATAATGCTTATGGGCAAAACGCCGCTCAAAAGGAACCAAAGCAAAAGTGCCCGCACCAAAACACCTGCCATCTCACCTGCCGCGCGAAAATCCAACCGATCTGCCGTCTCATACGAGGTGCCGAACACCGCACTCACTGCATCGATAAGCCCTGCCGCGATCATAAGGCCAAGAAAAGTGCGGATCTCACCCGAAAGTCCCTCGGGGATATCCAAAAACCGATCGCCAAGCACCACCAAAAAGCCAAGCGGGATCAAAAGCACTCCCGCTAACACCAAAGCCGAAAAAAAGACGGTCGAGCAATAGCACTTCGCGTCCTCTCGGTTTCCGCGTGCGTATTCCACGGCAATATAGCGCCCCGCCGTAGCGTTGAGAAGCCCCATCACGAGCGCCGCGATCGCCGTGATCTCCAGCGCAATGGGATAAAAGCCGTAGGCCTCCACGCCAAGCCGTCCGATCAAAAAGGGAGTCAGAAAAAGCGCGATCCCCGCCGACACCGCGTGTGAAAGTCCGCCGCAAATGAGATGAATAAAAAGTCGGCCTCCGCCCTCTCGTTTCTTTTTTACCGCTTCATTCATGTTTAAGCACTCCTTGTTTGGTTTTCCAAGCATATTGTTGCCTAAAAAGCCGCATTTTATCGCGTGCCAAAATAAAATGCGCATAAAAACGGGATTCCCCGTTTTTATGCGCTTTCGTCATGGAGGGCATGACTTACATAGGAAGCAATTATCTGCGCTTCAGCTTGCCGATCACGCGGCCGCCGCACCAAACGCTTTGAAAATCCTTGAGCATGATGTCACCGTAATTCTTGTTGAGCGAGATCAAACGGTCGCCGCCGTAGATCTTGAAGAAGCCGTCGCCGTCGAGCATAAAGATAGCCGGCTCGCCAACCTCCACGCTGTCACATTCCGACACCAAAAGAATGTCGCCGTTTCTATATTTCGGCTCCATACTGTCACCGCTGATCTTGAGTGCAAAGTCGGCCTCTGCGGTGCGCGAGTTCTTGGCAATGTAGATCTCCTCGCCGCGACTTTCGTCCAAAAATTCACCGATACCTGCGGAAACGGGCAGGTCGTAAAGCATGATCGAACGCTTGCCCAAATGTGCGCCCTCCTCCGCTTCCTCCATACGCCGACGGAATTCCTCGGCCGTGATGGTCTTTGCCTTGCCCTTCTCGGTGTATTCCGAGCCGATCACACGCTGAAGCTCCTTGTCCACAACAAGCGCGCAAAGCTCCTTGCCGTGCAGGTCAAGACGGCGGTAATTTTCAATCAGACGGATCTCTCCGTCCTCCAGCGTATAGTTGTTATCGTTTGCCTCCACGCCGCTCACGATATAATCCAACGAGCAGCCGAGTGCGTTACAAATGGAAAGAATATTGGAAAGCTTGGGCGAATCGCTGATGCCCGCCAAGATCTTGCTGAGCGTGCCGAGCGGGATCCCCGTCATATCCGAAAGCATATCGTTGGTGATCTTCCGTTCACTCTTGATTTTTTTGATGCGGTCGATATAATCCATACCGTTTTCCTCCAAAAATGGTTTGTGCAGGATTATTGTATCACACTTTTTCCGTTTTGTAAAGAGTTTTTTGAAAAAAAGTTCCATTTTTAGAACTTTTCTGCGTTTTTATAAATTATTTTTCCAAAAGAAATCTTTCAAAAATTACCCAAACAAAGCGTAAGCGCCGCCGAGATCAGCCGTTCCTTCCATTCGCCAAGCCAATCCAAAAAGAGAAAAAATATCGCCACAAGCGCGATAAAAATCAAAAAACGAGCGAATATCCATCGCACGAAGGTCATTCCCCACCACTCCTCATACTACATACGATATGCCCTCCCCTTGCCGATTATGCCTCCACGCAAAACGCGCAATCCACGGCATCGGCAAGAAGTGCCGCGACGTGTTCGGTAATCACATCGCTTTCCTTGGGTGTCACGAAAAAACTCCTTCCGTTTTCCAGCACACGCTCAAGCGTCTTACTCACCTCAACGATACCCGCCTCCGCAAGCGCGTCCCATACCAGCGTGGAGGAATCCACCACGGTTGGCACGCCGAGAGCCAGCACGGGAACGCCGACCGTTTCCAAGCTGATCGCCCCACGCTCGTTTCCCACACCCGAGCCCGGCGCAATACCACTGTCACAAAGCTGAACCGTGGAGGCAAGACGCTCCACGGAACGCGCGGCCAGAGCGTCCACGGCAAGCACGAGCCGGGGCTTTACGCGCTCGACCGCACCGCACACGAGCTCCACCGCCTCCATACCCGTCTGCCCAAGTACGCCCGTAAAAAGCACCGATATCTCACACCGCCCCACCGTATCATAAAGCTTGCTATCCAAATGCCGAAGATGCCGCGTTGCCGTAAGCTGACGCGCCGCGCGGGGACCGATGGCATCGGCAGTAATCTCCTCGTTGCCAAGCCCTACCACAAGAACCGAAAAATCGCGGTCGGGCATAGTCCCGCAACACGCACGACACATGTTTCGAATTTCACGCGCCAAAAGAAGCACCAGCCTCTCGCGCTCGTCCTCGGCAAGATAGGCTACCTTGCCAAATTCCACCGTCACGTAATTTCCACGGGGCTTCCCAAGAAGCGTACTGTGTGCCTCTTCCTCCACGGTCACTCGCGTCACCTCAAAGCCGTCAAGCGTTTCGTGACGGCATATTTTTTGAAGCTCACCCTCCGCAAGCTCCGCCGCACCAACGCTTTCGCTCGCAAGATCGGTTCTCGTATAATTTTTCATAAATGCCTCCCCCAACCGTAAAAAATTTACATTCTTTGCTTGATTTTATAAGAAAAATCTTTTATACTATTTTTGTTCGTCTTTCCTTGATTATTCGTTGTTCAAATTACCCAATTTTCAACCAAGGAATTGTGCAAATACCCAAAAATTGATTTTGTTGGCAGTAAGTTGTTGATAAAAATCGAATTTAATGGTATAATATTACGAATAATGCCATCGTATTGGCAAATTTGATTTCTTTAATGTCCAAGGAGGATCTTAGAACTATGACAAAGCGTATTATTGCTTTTGTTTTGTGTGTGATCATGCTGCTCCCCTGTCTCGTTTCCTGCGGAAGCAAGGTAAACGACGATATGCGCGGTGCTTACATCACCATGCATCTTGCAGACCGTGTGTACGACTACGACCCTGCAAATGCGTATAACAACGACTCGGCACTGAAGGTGGCAAGCCTGCTCTTTATGCCTCTGTTCCGCATGACCGAGAACGGCAAGGTGGAAAAGGAGCTTGTAAAGAGCTACACCATCAAGGAAGACGTCAATAGTCACGAATACAAGATGACCGTTACTCTGAACAACTCCTGTTGGAGCGACGGTACACCCATCTCGGCCAACGACGTCGTTTTCGCATGGAAGCGTATTTTGGATGTAGAGTCGACCAGTGAAGCAGCTCCGCTCCTTTATCCGATCAAGAACGCGAAGGCCGTCAAGGAGGGAGACCTTTCCATTGACGCACTTCAGATCTACGCCATCAACACCAAAACGCTTGAGATCTTCTTTGAGGAGAAGCTAGATGCAAAGGGCAAGCCCGCCATTGATTACGATGGCTTCATCCGCAACCTGACGAGCTATGCACTGGTTCCCCTGCGCGAGATCATCGTTTCGAGAACGGCCGACTGGGCTAAGAAGCCTGCCACCATGGTGTGCAGCGGTCCCTTCATGATCCGCCGCGTTTCTTACGCCAAAGAGAACAATTCGCTGACTCTTGAGAGAAATCCTTACTACCTTAGAAATAAGGAAAAGGACGCGCTGGATAAGTCGGTAAAGCCTTACCGCTTGATCATCGACTACACACTTTCTGCCGACGATATCATGGCAAAGTACGAGAGTGGCGAGATCTTCTTCGTAGGTGAGATTCCGCTCTCTTATCGCGAGGAATACAAGAACAAGGCCGAGATCTCAAACGCTCTTTCCACACATACTTACTATTTGAATGAAAACGCCGAGATCGGCGGCCAGAAGCTCTTTGCTATCAAGGAGGTTCGCGAGGCTCTTTCGCTTGCGATCGACCGTGAGGCGATCGCCGAAGCTGTGGTATTCGCCAAGGCTGCCACTGCACTTATTCCCTACGGACTCTTTGAAACCGAATCGGCAAAGAAAGACTTCCGCAAGGTAGGCGGCGACATTCTTTCCACCTCTGCTGACCTCTCTGCCGCCAAGGCAAAGCTGAGTGCCGCAGGTGTGAACGCTTCAAGCTACAGCTTCCGTATCAGCGTTCCCGCATACGACGAGGTTCACGTGATGATTGCCGAGATGGTTGCTGAAGCATGGAACGCCCTTGGCTTCCGCGTTTCCGTGGAAAAGGTAAACGTGATCGTCAACGACGACCTTGGTACCACGAACGAGATTCCCGCCGATATCCGCGATGACATTTTCCTTGAGAGATTTGTCGTTGGCGATTACGAGGTAGCAGGCATCGACCTGATCTCCTACTGCACCGATGCATTCGGTATTCTTTCGAACTTCGCCGTTGGCTTCTCGGGTCAGGCAATGAACATGGGGCTTAAGGACGAGAATGGCCAGCCCTACTACATTCTTCCCACGCACATCACGGGCTATGAGAACGACGCTTATACCGCTTTGATCGAAAAGGCAAATGCGACCACCTCGCTCTCTGAGCGCGCAAAGCTTCTCCACGAGGCTGAAACAATGCTCCTTGCCGATATGCCCGTCATCCCGATCCTTTTCAACGAGGACGCATACCTTGAGCGCAAAGATCTTTCGGGTACGGACAGCACCTACTACGGCACAAGAATCTTCTCGGGCACCAAGCAGAAGAATTGGGAAAAGTACGTTCCCGAAGAATAATGAAGTAACAATCTCGGGGCTGAGTCAAAAAATGACTCAGCCCCTTACCTTTTTACAGTTCTAAATTTTGATTTATCGGTCTGTTTGTGTGGGGCGTTGCCCCACACCCCACCAGCCTTTTGAAAAAGGCTGGGCGAAAACTTTTCTCGCATGGGTAAGCACAAACTTCACGTCATTTTGAGCCGCGTGTAGCTCACGCGCAGAAAAGAAAGCGAGCTTTCTTTGTCTGCCGCGTGGCTCGCGGCGTATACGTTCTTCTCGCTTTAGCGAGAAGAACCAAAATGACTCGGAGCCCCCTTACAATAAAGTTTTTGCAGACTTTGTCGTAAAAAATTCCAGAAAAGTTTTTGAAGGGTGGTAGGGAAACTTTTTTCAAAAAGTTTCCCTACGCGTTCCCCTACAAACATCAATTTATAGAAAAAGCCGAGTCGTTGACTCGGCTTTTTGTTAGTTAATTCGCGTTTCATTCTCGGCAAGCATTCCCTGCACCTTTTCCAAAAGAGTCGGATACTCGGCAAGTGCGCGTGCCGCAAGAAATTCCTCGGCATCGGTAAAGGCACGAAGCAGAACATCTCCGTCATCGCAAAGATCGGCAATACGAAACTCGGTGCCGCCGCTTTGGCGGATACCCATATTCGCATTTGCGCGGAGGAAGTCGCCGGGACCACGCAGCTTAAGGTCGGTCTCTGCAATCTCGTAGCCATCGTTCGTGGCGCACATGGTTTTTAAGCGTTTTTTCGCATTCTCGCCATTCGTGTCGCTCACAAGCACGCAATAGGACTTGCGCGTACCGCGTCCCACGCGACCGCGAAGCTGATGAAGCTGAGAGAGTCCAAAGCGGTCGGCATTCTCCACGATCATCAGACAGGCATTCGGCACATTCACACCGACCTCGATCACGGTCGTGGAAACCAAAACGTCGATCTCACCGCCCGCAAAGGCGCGCATCACCTTATCCTTGTCGGCACTCTTCATCTTGCCGTGAACAAAGGAAATGCGAAGATCGGGATGCCGCTCGGAAAGCTCCTTCGTATACGCCACCGCGCTTTTGAGGGGCGTCTTTTTTTCGGGGCTATAAAGCTCACCAAGCTCGGAAAGCAAGATCTCACCCTCCTCCGCGTCGGACTCCTCCACGGCAGGACATACGATATATACACATCCCCCCTCGGCGACCTGCTTACGAACAAACGCTTCCAGTCGCTCGCGGTAACTCTCCCCCACGAAGAAGGTTTCCACCTTTTGCCGCCCCGGCGGGATCTCGTCGATCTTACTGATATCCAAGCCGCCGTAAACGGTCAGCGCCAACGTTCGCGGAATGGGTGTTGCACTCATCACAAGCGTATGCACGTGACGTCCCTTCTCGGTGAGCCATGCGCGCTGATTGACACCGAAGCGGTGCTGCTCGTCAATCACCACAAGTCCAAGCGTAGCAAATTCTACGCCCTCGCCGATAAGCGCCTGCGTACCGATCACCACGTCGGTCTCGTGCGCGGCGATCGCCGCACGTGCTTCTCTTTTTTGCTTCTCGGTAAGCGCGCCGAGCAAGAGCGTCACACGGATACCAAGCTTTTCAAAAAGCGGCGCTAAGTCGGCTGCGTGCTGACGTGCCAAGATCTCGGTCGGCACCATAAGCGCTCCCTGGTGTCCGTTTTTTACCGCCGTATAAAGTGCCGCCGCGGCACATACCGTTTTGCCGCAACCAACGTCACCGACAAGAATACGGTTCATGGGCGTTTCCTTCGCCACGTCGGCAAGAATGTCACCGATCGCGCGCGTCTGTGCCCCTGTCAGCCGATAGGGCAAAAGCGCAAGAAAGGGAGAAAGATCGCCATCGGAAAAGATCGGCGCGCCCGTCTGCCGCTCCCGCTTGGCCGAAAGTCTGAGGGAAAGCGCAAACAGGAAAAGCTCGTCGTAAACCAAACGTCGTTTGGCCGCGATCAGATCCTCGTAGGTCTCGGGCGTGTGAATACCGCGAAGCGCGGTCATGAGCGCGGGCAGTCGATTTTTCAGCCGTATACCGTCGGGCAAATGATCGGTAAGCTCGCGCGCCGCCGCCGAAAGCACCTCGTGTACTCCCGCCTTGATCTGCTTCTGCGTCAGCCCCTCGGCCGAGGGGTAGATGGGAAAAAGCGATGCGAGCGGCTTCTCCTCGCTCCATTCCTCGTGAGCGGGTGAGGACATGGCATATCGCTTGGCTTTTTGCTCCAGCTTTCCGTAAAAACGGTACTCCCGTCCCACCTCAAAGCTATTTTTCAAAAAATCCTGATTGAAATAAGTGATCTCGCAGGTACCCGTGGCGTCAAACGCACGAAATTTTACGAGCGACATGCCGCGCTTGATCTTGGCCAGCGTCGGCTTGGTTGCTACCGTAAGCAAAAACGCCTGCTTTTCGCCCACCGTAGCCTCGGCAAGCGTGCGAATATCACCGCGATTTTCATACGAGCGCGGAAAATGCCATAAAAGATCCTCGGTCTTGCGAATGCCGAGCCGCTCGTACGCCGCTGCGCGTACCGCTCCGACGCCGTGCAGAGCCGTAACGGGAGACTCCAAGAACGACACGAGAACCACCTCCTTTTTCTTTCCTTTTATTGTATCACATTTTTTCGGTTTCGTCAACGAGGAATACGCCTCTTTCGGATTTCATAGGATGAAGCGGAGGTGATAACATGAAAATACTTGCCGTGATCGGCACGCGTCCCGAAGCCATTAAAATGTGTCCACTCATTCGCGAGCTGAAAAAGCGGGAGGGTGTTTGCGCCGAGATATGCGCCACGGGCCAACATGGCCGCCTGTTTGACGAGGTGGCAGAGCTCTTTGACATACACCCCGTCTGCAACTTTGACCTTATGTCAAGCGTCAACTCACAGGAAGAGCTGGTGGGGGGTATCCTTGCGCGCCTACCAGCCGTTTTAGAAAGCGAAAAGCCCTCGCTTCTTTTGGTACATGGCGACACGTCAAGCGCGCTTGCGGCGGCACTCTGCGGCTTTTGGGAGAAGATCCCCGTCGCACACATCGAAGCAGGGCTCCGCACCTATAAGCCTCTGCCCTTTCCCGAGGAGTTCAACCGCCGCGCCATATCACTCGTGGCCTCGCTTCATTTCGCGCCCACCGAAAGCGCGCGCGACAATTTATTGCGCGAGGGGGTGGAACCCGAGCGCATATTCGTCACGGGAAACACGGGACTTGATGCTTTAAAGTATACGGTGACAAAAACCTGGCACTCTCCCTTTGCCGCCTTCACCGAGGGCAAAAAAACCGTTCTCGTGACCGCGCACCGTCGCGAAAGCCACGACATTCTCCAAGACATGATGGCGGGCATTGCCGATGTTTCCCAAATCCGCCACGATATCGCCCTTTTGGTACCCGCGCACCCAAACCCCGTGGTACAAGAGACCATGAGAAAAATCTTTGCCGATCTCCCGAACGTGAAGGTCATCCCCGCGCTCGACGTCGCCACCTTTCACAACCTGCTTGCCACCTCGTTCTGCGTTTTGACCGACAGCGGCGGCATTCAGGAAGAGGCCGCCGCCCTGCATATTCCGACGCTGGTGCTACGCGACGAGACCGAGCGTCCCGAGGGCGTTGCCACAGGTTCACTTTTGCCCATCGGCCGCACACGTGAGAGCATTCGCGAGGGCTTTTTGAACCTTTTGTGCGACGAAGCACTCTATCGGCGCATGAAAAATGCCCAAAATCCTTACGGCGACGGCGACGCCTCGAAAAAAATTGCCGATATTCTCATTTCTTTTTCTTCGGCAAACCCCCAAAATAGTTCCCCGTCTCCGTGAGCACCTCACCGCTAAAAACACAAAGAAGCGGTACGTGAAGAAGGATCATAAGCCCGATGACAAGATCGGCCACGCTCCAAACTGCTCCCACGACCGCCGTGGCTCCCCAAAGGATCGACGCGGCGAACGCATAAATATATAAGGTACGGCAAATTTTCCGCTTCGATAAAAAGCCGATACATTCCAAGCCGTAATGCGCCCAACAAAGCAACGTGGCAAAGCCGAAGCAAAGAATGGATACGCCAAGAAAGCCCTCGACCAAGGTCGCCCACACTCCCCCAAAGGACGCCGAATAGGCGCGGATCGCCAGCATCATCGGGTCGTCTGAAAAAGCGCTTGCACTCTCCCAATTCATAATGATCACAATAGCCGTCACCGTACAGAGCAGGACGGTATCCACAAAAACCTCAAAAATACCGAAAAAGCCCTGCTCGGTGGGACACCGCGCGTCAGCGGCCGCGTGGGCAAAGGGAGAGGTTCCGCATCCCGCCTCGTTGGAAAGAAGACCACGCATGGTGCCATAGCGTACCGCCCCCGAAAACAAAAAGCCACCCACACCGTAAAGTGCGCATTCGGGGGAAAAGGCCTCACGGAAGATACGCGCAAGCGCAGGCAGAATCTCCGCGGGACGCACCGCCATACACCAAACCGACAAAAAAAGAAAGCCGCCGCACATGACGGGCACCAAAAGCTCGGTCACACGCATGACCGCCCCCGCCCCCTTCATCAAAAGCATGGCACAGGCTATCGCCAAAAGCAAACCGCTGAGTGTCGGTGACACTCCCATCACGCCCGAAAGCGCACTTGATACCGCCGCGGCCTGAATACTGCTTCCCGTCGTAAAGGAATCCAGAATGCAAAGCAACGCAAAAAGAAGAGCCAAGCCTGTGCCAAGCCCTTGTCTTCCGCGCTTGGCAAGCCCCTCCCGTATGTAATAGGGCGCACCGCCGTGCCACCCGTCACTCGCGCGCTTGCGGTAACGAAGCCCCAAAACCACCTCGGCGTACTTTAAGAGCATGGCGGCAAGCGCGCTCACCCACATCCAAAAGATCGCCCCCACACCGCCAAGCGCAATCGCCGAGGCCACGCCCACGATATTGCCCACGCCAAGCGTTCCCGCCAGCGCCAAGGTGAGAGAGCGAAAGGAGGAGACCCCGCCCTTCTCGCTTCGCCGTGTCAAGACCCGCAAAATCACGGGAAGCCGCGTGATCGGAAAAAAGCGCAGACGAAAGGCGTAAAAAAGCCCCGCCGCCAACAACAAAAGAGGTAAAATTTTACCGTTTAAAATCCCGTTTACCGACTCGATCATAGCTCTCCCTCCCTTTTCGTTATTTTATTTTATACAAAAATGTTAAATAAATGTTAAATATCCAAAAAAGACTTGATTTTTTGGAAAAATGTTCTATAATAGACAATGTTAGCACTCTTGTGTGACGAGTGCCAAAATTCGAATTTATAATCTTTTAAGGTTAAAGTAAAAGGAGGTCATTTCAAATGACGATCAAACCACTTGCAGACCGAGTTGTTCTGAAGCCTACCGAGGCTGAGGAAAAGACCGCATCGGGAATCATTCTCGCCGCCGCATCGCAGGAAAAGCCCCAGATCGCCGAGGTCGTGGCTGTAGGCCCCGGTGAGTACGGCGAGGACGGAAAGCTTCGCCCCATGAACATCAAGGTAGGCGACAAGGTAATTGCTTCCAAGTATTCGGGCACCGAGGTAAAGGCTGACGGTGTAGAGTATACCATCGTCCGTCAGAGCGATATTCTCGCGATCGTAGAATAATTTTTAGGAGGAAAGAATCATGGCAAAGGAAATTCTTTACGGCATTGAAGCAAGAGACGCTCTCACCAGAGGCGTGGATAAGCTTGCCGACACAGTAAAAATCACGCTTGGCCCCAAGGGCCGTAACGTTGTTCTTGACCGCAAGTTCGGCTCCCCCCTCATCACCAACGACGGTGTTACCATCGCTAAGGAGATCGAGCTTGAAAACGCGGCTGAGAACATGGGCGCACAGCTCGTAAGAGAGGTTGCTACCAAGACCAACGATGCCGCAGGTGACGGTACCACCACCGCTACCCTTCTGGCACAGGCCTTCATTCGCGAGGGAATGAAGAACGTGACCGCGGGTGCTAACCCCATGGTCGTTCGTAAGGGTATTAAGAAGGCGGTGGATCGCGCCGTTGAGTGCCTCATTGCAAACTCCAAGCCCGTAGACGGCAAGGAGGATATCGCAAGAGTCGGTACCGTTTCGGCAGGTGACGAGGTCATCGGTCAGCTCATCGCCGACGCGATGGAAAAGGTTACCACCGACGGCGTTATCACGGTAGAGGAGTCCAAGTCGGCCGACACCTACTCCGAGGTCGTTGAGGGTATGCAGTTTGACCGCGGTTACCTCTCGCCCTATATGGCAACCGATATGGATAAGATGGAGGCCGTCATTGACGATGCTTACATCCTCATCACCGATAAGAAGATCTCCAACATTCAGGAGATCCTTGAGCTTCTCAACCAGATCGTTCAGGCAGGCAAGAAGCTTGTCATCATTGCCGAGGACGTAGAGGGCGAGGCTCTTACCACGCTCGTGCTCAACAAGCTTCGCGGCACCTTTACCTGTGTTGCCGTTAAGGCTCCCGGCTTTGGCGACAGAAGAAAGGAAATGCTTCGTGACATCGCCATCCTTACGGGTGGTGAGGTCATCTCCTCCGAGCTTGGTCTTGAGCTGAAGGAGACCACCATGGCTCAGCTTGGTCACGCAAAGCAGGTCAAGGTCAACAAGGACAACACCATCATCGTGGACGGTGCAGGCGACACGGCCGAGATCAAGGCACGCGTAAATCAGATCCGTTCTTCCATTGAGACCACCACCTCCGACTTCGATCGCGAGAAGCTTCAGGAAAGACTTGCCAAGCTTGCTGGCGGCGTAGCCGTTATCAAGGTCGGTGCCGCAACCGAGGCCGAGATGAAGGAAAAGAAGCTTCGCATCGAGGACGCTCTCAACGCAACCCGTGCGGCCGTTGAGGAGGGTATCGTTGCAGGTGGCGGAACCGCTTACCTCAACGTTATCGCAGAGGTTGAAAAGCTTCTTGACACGGTTGACGGCGACGAAAAGACCGGTGTGAAGATCGTGGTTAAGGCGCTTGAGGAGCCCGTTCGCCAGATCGCCAAGAACGCAGGCTTCGACGGCGGCGTAATCGTAGATAAGATCCTGAACTCCGGTAAGATCGGCTACGGCTTCGACGCTTACAACGAGGTTTACTGCGACATGGTAAGCTCGGGTATCGTCGATCCCACCAAGGTAACCCGCTCCGCACTTCAGAACGCCGCTTCGATCGCAAGCGTTATTCTGACCACCGAGTCGGTCGTTGCCGATAAGAAGGAAGAAAATCCCGCTCCCGCTGCTCCCATGAACGGCGGTATGGGCGGTATGTACTAATCCGCAAATAACAACAAAAAAGCCGACTCACATGAGTCGGCTTTTTGGTCGTCAAATTGATGTTTATCGGGGACTTTATGTGGGGCTCTGCCCCACCCCCCGCAAGTTTTTGAAAAAACTTGACTAAAACTTTTCTTGCATGGGTATGTGCAAACTTTACGTCATTTTGGGACGGAAAACCGCGAAGCGGTTGTCCGTAAGCGCAAAGCTTACACGCCGACAAAGAAAGCTCGCTTTCTTTTCGGCGATGTAGCATTTGCGCGCCCTCGGCCGTCTTTTAAGACGGCCTCAAAATGACTTTGACACCGTCTCTCACGTTCGTTTTTGCTCATTCGTTCGTTTTACAGATCGGCAACACCCATTTTGCCTACAGGAAAAGTTTTTGAAAGGTTCTTAGGGAAACTTTTTTCAAAAAGTTTCCCTAAGCGTCCTCCCTACAAATCAAAATTTAATTTTTCACTATCCGAATAGCTTTTGACAAAACTCTGCCGTAAACTGCTCCTTGGCCGTAAAATCCATAGCCGCCGCGTAGATGTCCTCGAGGGCAAAGTGTGCCGTCGCGGCACGGGATAGGGCTTCGAGCGCAAGATCCTTGAGGCGTTCTTGCGTTGCACGCGTGGCGCGAAGCGCAGGGCGTAGCGCGCGCATTTTGTCAGCGCGGAAGAATTTCTTCATCGAGATCGCGTCCTCGCTCTCCGAGACGAAAAAGGAGATCCCCTGCTCTGTCAGCTCCATTGCGTCGAGCCGCTCGGCAAATAGCGGAGTCGGTGATACGCGAGTGGAAATACCGCGAGCACGGCAGATCGCATCCAACTCATGAAACAGAAGCCACGCCGTCCCCATACCGTCCGAGATTGCGGTGGTGGTTTTCGCCTGCTCGTAGGTGTCAAAATGCGCCTCGCCCCGCATACCGAGCGCCGCGCAAAGCCCGATTTTCCGCGCTCCCTTTCCGTCCGCCACCACACCGCGAAGCAGACGCGACGCCGCACGACGAAGCTTTTCGCGGTCAAGCGCATCCAGAAGCCGCTCGGTAATTCCTCGCTCCGCCTCCCCGATCGCCCGCAGATACGCATATGCCTCGTCATAGCAGGCGCGCTTTGCGGCCGAAAGCGCATCAATATCCGCGCGGTTGGCCGCGAGCAAACGAGGATCCCAAAAAGCGCCAAGGTCAACGACCTGCTCAAAGGTGCCGATACTCGTAAACCGCCACACGTGAGGTGCCGTTCCGTCAATAAGACCGATCTCACCGTCCAGCAGTACACCGTCAAGCGATGCGGCGTCCGACGAGCAATGATAATACTCCACCTCGCCTCCTTTCGCCGCCACCTCGCGCAAAAAGCGGCTTTTGCCCGTCCCGGGTCCGCCCAAAATCACGTACAAACGCCGACATGCTCCAAAAACCTTCGGAAAATAATTAACAAATCCTTCGCTTCCGTTTGCCGACGCAAAATATCTCTTTTCCAAACTGTCATCCTCCCGTGAAATTTCATTTTAATAAAAAAATATGCAAGATTCTCTTATTTGTTCAAAATTTCGCGAGAAAAATCGGCTTGCGCTTTCGCGCAAGCCGATTTCTTTTTATAGATTGGAAAGAACGGTTCCCGTGCGGTTTTGATATAGGCATTGTTCCCGTTCTTTCATTCGTGTTTTTCTCCCTGTGTTATTATGTTAGAGACAAAAACCTCTTTAAAACGCCATGCCAAGAACGGCCGCACCGATGATACCTGCGTCATTCTTCAGCGTAGCAATACGGATCTCGGTTCCCACAAAGAGATCACCACCATAACGCTGTCTGTGAATCTCGGGCGTAATGGCGTCGATCAACGACTGCCCCTCACCCGAAACACCGCCACCAAGCGAAATAACCTCGGGCTGAAAGATGTTTACGATGTTGACAAGACCGGTTTCGAGATAAGAAAGATATTTCTTGACCACCTCTTTGGCTGCCTCATCCCCTGCACGCATCGCGTCAAAAGCAGTTCTTCCCGTCACTCTGCCGTCTTGAGAGCAATAGTCGTTCAGTAGCGTCCTTCTGCCCTGCTCTTCACACTCCGCAAGCTTTTCCTTGGTCATACGGATCAGTGCCGTAGCCGAGCTATACGCCTCCCAACAGCCAAGTCTTCCGCACGAGCAAGGTACGCCGCCGTGCTCAATGACCATGTGGCCAAGCTCACCGCCCGCGTAGTTAAAGCCCGAATATACCTTGCCGTCGATAACGATGCCGCCGCCAACACCTGTACCGAGCGTGATCATAACCGATTTAGCCGTCCCCTTGGCCGCGCCAGCGATTGCCTCGCCCAACGCCGCCGCGTTGGCATCGTTTTCAATATATACCTTCTTGCCGTCAAGATGCGCCGAAAGCGCATCGGCCAATGGAAATTTACGGAACGGAAGATTGTTGGCATACTCTACCACACCCGTGTCGTGATTGGCCGCGCCCGGCGTTGCCACGCCGACCGAGATCACGTCGGCAAGGCTTACACCCGCCTCCGCCAAAACCGCACGGCAAAGAGATGCCATGTCAGTCACAATGGCCTCCGACGAACGCTCTGCGCCCGTAGGTATGCTCTTTTTGCATACGATGGTATATGTTTCGTCCACAAGTCCCGCAGCAATATTCGTCCCCCCCAGATCTACACCAATTCGATACATCACGATTTCTCCTTTGATTTGAATGCGTTACATTTATTATAGCACAGAAGCGTCAAAAAGTTCGTGGGTGCCGTTTGGTAACATTTGTTCCAATATCCACTTTTTACAAAATATTATCGAATATGAAAAGAGCATCGCCTGAAAGATCGACCGCGTGCATATCGACGCACTTGATACTTCTGTGTTCGTAGGTAGTGTAGTAATAGATCTGCGTTTCGGTATTACAGCATGAGGAATACCTCGTGTACTCGTATTCACCATTCGCGGCCAGCACGCAACCCTTGGGCATAGCAACCGATGAAAGAATGTGGAAAAATTGATTTACGCTTTCCTCCTCGCTCTCGCCCGACACCGAATGCTCCTTCACAAAGAGCGCGCGCACGAAGCGAGAGGTGCTGGAAAAGTCACCGGGAAGCCCGAATGCACCAAGCCCCAAGCTGTGATTTTCCAACGCATACGCGGGCGAAAGCTTATTCTCTGCCCCTCCCGCATGGAGTCCCATATAATGTTCCACATTGCTCATATGAAACGGAAAGGGCGGGTTGTTGGTAAGAATTCCAAATGGATTGTCGTGCACCTTCATGCCCTCTCGCGTGCATTCCAAGACGAGTGAGCCATCCCCGTCCGCGATCAGCCAATGAAGCGGCGACACGGGCAAGTCCTTGGGAAGCTGACATTCACAATACACATATCGGAAAGTGCCGTACGCACCTCTGCGAGAGTTCCGCAACACCCCAAAAGATACGGAATCAGCTCAAAGGGCGCGACATTCTTTTTTCCTTCTTCAAGGTCGCTATAAACGGCGTTTTTCGGGAAATTGAGCCCAGCCATCGAGAGTCCCCTCTCGTTCGTGGCCTCAAAATAAAGCGGATAACCGTCCACAACCGCCGCCATGCCGATCATGGCGTGATGACTGGAAAGCGCACCCACATGGCGAAAATCAAGCCGAAAATTCCGCGGCGTGATCACCACCCGCTCGCCATAGCCCCTCTCAAGATCTAAATTTCGCCCAAAATAATGAGCCTTCGTCCGAAAATTGATTGCCGTACACATATTAATCTCCTATTCTTTTTCTTCTCCTTGCCGTAAAGGACCCACGATGAAGTCAGCATAATTCAAAACTACAAAGGTTTCAAAAAACGAGGGGGATGAAAGTAAAAGGTATATTTTAAAACCAATGCTTTTTCATTTCTTGCAAAAAGCCTTTTGTGATTGGATACCCTGAACTCTCCCCTATTACAGAATCAATTCTACAATATGGACAAAGTGCTGTTCCTTTTGTGTCCTCTACCCACTCTACAATTTTTGTTGGAGAAAAAATGGCAAGACAGAAAAAGCAACCGCAAACAGAATCGTTCCTTAAACTTTCTCTGTTGTTCGTGCAATATTCGTGCGCTGCAATAAAAGCCTTTTTCATTTTGCCTCTCCTCTCGATCGGTTCACTTTGCAAGTTCAAAACGTATATTTTTGATCATCAATATTTGTATGTAACAAATCCATCCACCCAAAAAGTTTTATCCACAAACCTTGGCCTGAAAATCCTAAATACTTTTTTGATCCTAAACCCTGGTTTCGTATCACAAAACCCTGTTTTTTGTTTTAATTTCTCAACTGCATTTTTTGCGTTTTCTTCGCAACTGTATATCCCAATATATTTTTGTTCAAAATGCGCTTTCAATTTGCGCTTATGAACAACCTTGAAAAGTATCATATCAATATCTCCTTTCAAGACAAACGACATTTTCAGCATGGGGATAAGACTACAAACGGTATATTTTTTATTTACGTTTATCTCGGATTGTTTTCTTAAACCATCGCACCAATGCGTATGTCACCCCAAAAATCAAAGCGGAAACAACTATGCCGATCAAAACAACCAAATCAAGATCTACGTTTAACTAATCCAACCTCACGCCGAAAAATCCAATAATAAATACGCCAACTCCAAAACCAAGGTTAATACAAGCTCGCATAACTCATCCAATAAGGCCTCACGTATACGCTTTTTATCTTTTTTCATTGGAGCTCCCCTTAAGACACACAACGCACTCAACGCCGATTAAGAAAACAAGAGATCTCATTTTTCTTCCCTCGCATAAAGGTTTTGACTTTTCACTTTTTCGCACGTCGATAATTTTGCTATACTTTTATCGACAAACTTTTCTGTTAATCTTAATCCTGATACCCAAAGAGAGGGAAAAAAACAGACGGAGCGGCCATGGTTCAAATCGATTCCATTGAAACAGAAATCATAAACCTTTTGATTTTTGGCTTTGATTTCACCGAAAATACTATCCTTACCAAAGGAAATATTGATATAAATCACATCCTCATAATCAAACACCTTCAGCATGTGCTGATTTATCAAAGTCACACTTTTTTCCGTAATCCTTATGCCATAGCTCCAAAAGAACCCCATCCCAACAATCATCACAACGAGAGGAATCGCACCACTTAAAGCAACTCCCTCATTCCGATGAACAATTCCGGAAAACAAAAAATATACGAAAACCGGAAGGGCCATCAACAGAAGTAGCACCATCAAAACAGGCGCTTTATGAAAATTCTTAATGTTTATTGGTTTCATATGTCTCTCCTTGTAAGGCCCACCACGCTCTCGACGTGCCCCGTCTTCGGGAACATATCCACAGGCGTCACGTTTCCGATCTCGTACCCAAGCGTGCGGAACATCGCGCAATCGCGTGCCAGCGTGTCGGGATCGCAGGAGACGTAGACGATCTTTTTCATCTGTTTTTCGGCAAGATAACGGATAAGCGAAGCGTCAAGCCCCTTGCGCGGCGGGTCGACCACGACCGTCGTGCGCTTGGGATCGCCGCATTTTTTCAGAGCCTCGTTCACGAGGCTCTCCGCGTCACCCGCGTCGCCACAGAAAAATTCGGTGTTTTCCATACCGTTCCGCCCCGCGTTCTCACGGGCACATACCACCGCGTCCTCCACGATCTCCACGCCCACCACGCGTGTATCCTTGTCGGCAAGCGAAAGCCCAATGGTACCGATGCCGCAATAGAGATCAAGAAGTGTCTCGCCCTGTGTGAGTGCCGCCTTTTCGGCGGCAATACCATAGAGGAGCTCCGCGCCGTCGTGATTGACCTGATAAAAGGCGGCAGGCGCAATACGAAAACGCTTTCCGCACAGAATATCCTCTATGTACCCCTCGCCCGCAAGCGTGCGATAGTCGCGGCCAAGCACCACGTTGGTATTCTTTGTATTCTTATTAAGCATCAGAGTCTTGACACAGACAAAGCGTGTCATTAAAGCATTCGAAAATTCACTCTCATCGGGCAGGCGGTCGCCGTTCACCACAAGACAGACCATGACCTCGCCCGTGTTTTTTCCCTCGCGCAGATATAGGTGGCGCAAAAGGCCCCTTCCCGTTTCCTCGTCGTAGACGCTCCATGCGTGCGCATCGGCAAAGGAGCAGACAAAGCGACAAATTTCACCAAAAAGTGCGGGTTGAAGCGCGCAATCGGTACACGGAATGACCTTGTGCGTTTTTTCCGCATAAAAGCCAACCACCGTCCTGCCGCCGATCTTCCCGAAGGGATACTGCGCCTTATTGCGATAGCCGCAATACACTCCCGTGGTACGCACCTCGTCAACCATCACGTCCGCAAGTCCTGCCTTACGGAAGGCCCCCTCGACGTAGCGGCGTTTCATATCCAGCTCGTGCGCGTAGGCGATATGCCGATGCACGCAACCGCCGCACGAAAGCGGCGCGTCACAAAGTGCTTTGTCGGCACGGTAAGGTGACGCGACCAAAAGCTTTTCGAGGCGGCAGACCACGAAGCTTTTGGCCACCTTGATGACCTTGGCCTCTACCCTGTCGCCACTGACAGCCCCCTTCACGAAGGCCACCACGCCGTCCTTCTTTCCCACACCGCAGCCGAGGTTGTTGACCTCGGTAATGTCCAGCGTTAAGATCTCATTCTTACGAAACATAGTACTCCTTACCGTTATCAAGGCACAAGCACCCGAGCGCGCCGCCCTTGTCGGCACCGCAATCGAGATAAATCGAGCCTTCCCCGTAATAGATCATATTTTCGTCGGCGTCGGGCAACTCGCTCGTGTGAACGTGGCCGACGATGACTGTCTTATCCTCAAAATATTCCTTCGCGGGATCCAGAGCCTCACTCAAAAAGTTTTCGGGTGAAAGCTCCTCCAGAGGCGCGTCCTCGTAGCCCCGAAGACCTGCGTGAACGATCAGGTATTGCTCGTTCTTCACCTTGACCTCCTCAAAGAGAACCATCTCCGCCAGATAGTCAAGCACGCCCTCGCGCATATCCTCATCAAGCGCATGGAAGCCGAGAAGCGTGGTTTTTCCACCGTTTTCAAGCCATACCTTCATCTCCTCGCTCGCCTCGGCTGCCTTGCCGCTTTTGTCCAGACGGTCAAACTCGGTCAGCATACGAAGCGCCAAAAGATCGTGCTCCCCTGCCACGGGAATGACGTTGGCGCGCATACTTACGTCGCATAAAAGTGCCATCGGCTCCTCGCCAAAGTCCACGAAATCCCCAGCCACGTACAGCACGTCGTTATCGGAAAAGCGAATTTCCTCCAGCATTTTCAAAAACAAACTATATTTACCGTGAATATCGGACATTACGTACGTCATAAAAAATCTCCTTTGCCAAAAATGTCTCTGTTTTATTATACCCAATCCCGTGGGAAAACTCCCATTTTCTACCCCTTTATTTTACCATGTTTGCTCCCTTTTTTCAACCCATTTTCGCAAAACCCACATAGTCACTTTACACAATTTTTTCGTCATTTTTTGTTCATTTTTTCAGGTGAAAAAACACAAAAATCCCTTTACAAATCGACATTTTTCGTGTATAATGTACTTAAAATAAGAGAAAGTCACTCAGCGGCAGAAGGGTTGTGTGATCGGCGTACGGCATGGGCTTTTAGCCGTGCGCGCATAAAATTCCTCTTTCCGCCAAGAGATCTTCTTGACGGGCTTTTTCTTATTAAAAAACTGCGCCATTGCGCAAAAAACGGAGGAAACAGTATGAATCTCGTCTACAACGTCAAAGACAAGCCGAAATTCGGTCAGCTCATTGTCTTTGCAATCCAGCAGCTTCTTGCTATCATGGCTGCCACGATCACGGTTCCAGCCATCGTCGGCAACGGTATGACCGCATCGGCCGCTCTTTTCGGTGCCGGTCTCGGTACCATCGTTTACCAGCTTTTCACCAAGTTTAAGAGCCCTGTATTCCTTGGTTCGTCCTTCGCCTTCATCGGTTCCATGTGTGCCGCATTCGCAGGTGCTACCACGGCAGGTGTGGCTTCTGTATCCCTCGGCTATCTTGGTCTTTTGATCGGTGCTCTCTGCGCAGGTCTCGTCTACGTAATCATCGCAGTTGTCGTTAAGGTCGCAGGTGTCAATTGGATCGCCAAGCTGATGCCCGCTTCGGTTATCGGTGCTACCGTTTCTTTGATCGGTCTTTCCCTGGCAGGAGCCGCCGTTAACGACGTATTCTCTTACGGTCCCACGATCACCTACGGCGTGTCCAACTACTTCATTATGTCCGCAAACATTTGGGTCTCCGTTGCATGCGCCATAGTAACCCTTGCCGTTGTTGTTCTTTGCTCGGTTTACGGCAAGAAAATGGTAAAGCTTATCCCCTTCATCATCGGTATTCTTGCCGGCTATGGCACCGCACTTGTATTTACCGTAATTGGTATTTTCACCGACAATTCCGCACTTATGGTAATTGACTTTGCTCCCTTTAAGGCACTGGTCGCAGACGGTGTAACCCTTAGCACCTTCATTTCGCTTCCCGACTTCTCCTTCATCGAGGCCTTCAATGGCATCAAAGACTTCAGCTGGTCTTACGTAACTACCGTTGCTGTGGCTTACGTTCCCGTTGCATTCGTTGTATTTGCAGAGCACATTGCTGACCACAAGAACCTTTCCTCCATCATCGGCACCGACCTTCTTGAGGAGCCCGGTCTCCACAGAACCCTTCTCGGTGACGGCGTTGGTTCGGTCGTCGGCGCATTCTTCGGCGGCTGTCCCAACACCACCTACGGTGAGTCGGTTGGTTGTGTCGCAATCACCAGAAACGCATCGGTGATCACCATTTCCGCAGCAGCAGTTCTTACGGCAATCGTATCCTTCATTTCCCCCTTCGTCGCTTTCCTGGATTCTATTCCCGGATGCGTTATGGGCGGTGTTTGCGTGACGCTTTACGGCTTCATCGCAGTCAGCGGTCTTAAGATGCTTCAAAAGGTAGATCTTGAAGACAACAGAAATCTCTTCACCGTATCTGTTATCCTCATCACCGGTATCGGTGGCATGGCAATGGCGATCGGCAAGGTATACATCACCAATATCGCTTGCGCTCTGATCCTTGGTATCCTTACCAACATTATGCTCAAGGGTAAGAAGAAAGATTAAGAAATTCATAGTTTACATATAAAAACAGCGGATGCCCCAGGGCATCCGCTGTTTTTATATTCAGACCAACATGGGTGCCGCGAATAGCATTTTGCGGACACGCAAATAGGTCATAGGAAAATCCGAAAACGGAAGCGGATTTTCGCCTTTTCCGCACTCCACGGTAAAGGAAGGCTTGCCAAGCTCACGAATAAACCAGTCGGTAAAGCCGCCGTAAGCCGCGGGGCCCTCGGGCTTTGCCAAACGGTACTCGCAAAGCCCCGCAAGATACCGCCCGATCCGCGCACTATCCACCGTTTCCTCCCCTACGCTCGTGTAGTAGATCTCCTCCCCTTGCGTATGTAGCGACAAAGCAAGCGCAAAATTCTTTGAAAAACGAAGAAAGTTACAGAGATAGGCCACCTCGGGCTCCGACTCGGGATACTCTCCGCTATAGCGCGTGGGCCCTCCGCCAAGAATCCCCAGCTCGCCCTCAAGACGTTTATAGGCCTCAAAACCCGCGTTGTAGTTGTGATTGAGATCCACGCCGCGCGCATTGGCCTGCCAATGACCAAAATCCGCACTGCCGCCATTCATGGACAGCACGCGATCACGCATAGGATTGTCGTCGCTCACACCGTGCAGGGCGTATTCCACGCCATCGGGATTGAGCATGGGAAGCACGTAAATACTCCGCGCCGCAAAAAGCGCGCGCACGGGCACGCGCTCGACCACGCTCCCCGTTCGGCAAAGCTCAAAATATTCGTTAACGAAGCGCAAAAGCAGGGCGGCCGTCATTCCCTCCATGCCGTGATGCGCCCCCACGTACAACACCTTTTTTCGCCCATTGCCAAGCTGCAAAAGCGGGATCTCGCGCCCCAAAATACTTTTACCAAGAGAGGTAATCGCCAGTTCCTCATAACGCCCTGAAAAGATCTCCAACGCCTCCATCATGGCCGTGTGATCGATCGGTCTCGTGAAATTCAAAATCCGCCGCGTTCTGTCAAATTCCTCCGTCACAGTATCCCCTCCTTTTTGATAGGGTATCTTCATATCCTTGTAAAATATATGCAACGTCGGAGATCTTCATGCCGAATGCAAGAATTTACAAATATCCCCTTTTCTTTTCTCGAAACTTGTGATAAAATAAGAAAAAATACCGAAAGGGATTCCCATATGCCACTTGAATACCAAAAGCTCCGCGCAAGCCTTTGCGGTCGCGCGGCACTTCTTGCCGTGCTTACCTTTACTGTCTGCGCCGTACTTGCCCGCTTAGAATTTATTCTCATGAGTGACATCCTGCTTGCCGACAGCATCGGCACGCAGCTTCTTGCGTTTGCGCAAACGCTTTGCATCGTCCTTGGCTTCGCTCTGTTTTATTGCTTTACCGCCATTTTGATGCAAGAGATCGGACTTTCAAAAACGGTTCCGTTCGCGTTAACCGCCGTTTTGCTCACGCTTTACCGCACCGTCTTAGCACTTGGCGGCAAATATTTTATCGACGGTGTAAACGGTGACGAATTTTTTTCGTACGAGCTCCCCACAAGCGCCCTCTCCTTCGCGCTTGAGATCCTGCAATATCTGCTCGTTATGCTTCTCATATGGCTGGCACAGAGGCGTAGGTGCTCGCTTCACCGCTCTCTTTTCTTTGCCTCGCTTGCCGTTATGGGCATCAACGTGGGAAGCCGAATTCTTCTGGATATTCAGATCGGCGCCCCCACCTCGCTCGAGGAAATTTGGCAAATGGTCATAGCCTACGCCTCGGATATCCTCATCTACGGCGTGCTTCTACTCTTTGCCATGCGCCTTCTTGCCAAATGGGTATACAACAAATTCAAATTTTGATTTATCGGTGGGGAACGCTTAGGGAAACTTTTTGAAAAAAGTTTCCCTAAGAACCTTTCAAAAACTTTTCCTGTAGGCAAAATGGGTGTTGCCGATCTGTAAAACGAACGAATGAGCAAAAACGAACGTGAGAGACGGTGT
>SVRO01000012.1 GCA_015064795.1 Oscillospiraceae bacterium
TATATTCACGTTCGAGGGCCTTCAGATGCGCAGCCGCAAGGTCTACGACGTGAATATAGTCTCTTACGCCCGTACCGTCGTGCGTCTTATAATCGTCACCAAAGACCGAAAGCTTCTCGCGCTTACCTGACGCCACCTGCGTGATATAGGGCAACAGGTTGTTGGGAATGCCTCGGGGATCCTCACCGATCTTGCCGCTCTTATGCGCGCCGATGGGATTGAAGTAGCGGAGAATCGAAACGCTCCACTCGTTGTCCGAAACGTGCAGATCCTTCAAAATACGCTCGATCATCAACTTGGTCTCGCCGTACGGATTGGTGGTCGAAAGCGGGAAGTCCTCGCGGATCGGCACGCTCTCGGGCTTGCCATAGACCGTTGCCGAGGAGCTGAACACGATGCGCTTGGCGCCGTATTTCTGCATGATTTCGCAAAGGTTAAAGGTGCCTGTCAGGTTGTTGTGATAATAGCGAAGGGGAAGCGATACCGACTCGCCCACGGCCTTAAGACCAGCGAAATGAATGACGCTTTCAATCTTATTTTCCGAAAAAATACGGTCAATAGCCTCACGATCCAAAAGATCTGCCTCGTAAAAGCGAAAATCCTTTCCCG
Source organism: Oscillospiraceae bacterium (assembly GCA_015064795.1). Taxonomy (GTDB): domain Bacteria; phylum Bacillota; class Clostridia; order Oscillospirales; family CAG-272; genus RGIG8775. Next base: position 610 of record SVRO01000012.1, read on the forward strand.
TGATCTCGCGAATGCGATCGAGAACGACAGGCTTGCTGTTTGAAAAGTTGTCAAGCACGACAAGCTCCCTGCCTGCCTCCAAAAGCTGCACGATAGTATGCGAGCCGATAAAGCCCGCACCGCCCGTAATCAAAATAGCCATATTCGACCCTCTCTTATTTCCAAAGTCCGTTCGGGTAAACACCGCCTTCGATGAGCGAGCGAATGCCCTTCACAACGCCTTCTTTATCCTCACTGTAGGTCACACCAAACCACTTGGCTTCGGTTTTATAGGTCTTTACGTCGCAAACGCCGTCGGCCATTGCCTCCCCCACCGTCATAGGAAGATAGCACTCGCGCTTCATGGGGTCGCCCTCTTCCTTTTCGAAGAACGCGGCAAGGCTCTTGGCAAGGTATCCGAAAATATTCGGCGTAAATCCCCAGAAGTTCATCGAAACCATGGTGTCGTAAGGCAGAGAGGTCTTTACGTCACCGTCGTAGAAGGCCGCCATCTCGCCGTCGTCGGGCGCGATCTTGGTACGCTCCACGATCTCACGAAGCATTCCGTTCTCCACCACGCAAACACCGCGCGATACCGTGCCGTGATCGGTGAGCGTGTTACCAAGAACGTAGCCCACCATTGCTGCATGCATGTCCTCCGGCGTATCCTTTGCATCCTTCAGAAAGTCTGCGATAGCCACAAACGCGTCTCGGCCGTAGAAATCGTCCGCATTGATAACGGCAAAGTTGTCCTTGATCTGCTCTTTTGCACACAAAAGCGCGTGCGTGGTGCCCCAAGGCTTGGTGCGTCCCTCGGGCATCTTTCCTGCAGGAACGTGGCGATCCATCTTTTGGAATGCATAATCCACCTCAATAAAGGGCGAAACTCTCTTACCGACGGTTTCCTTGAAATCCGCAAGCATTTCTTCCTTGATGATGAAAACCACCTTGTCAAAGCCTGCCTTGATCGCGTCATAAATGGAAAAATCAATAATAAATTCGCCGTTATCCGTAATAGGATCGATCTGCTTCATGCCGCCGTAACGCGAGCCCATTCCTGCCGCCAAAACCACAAGTGTCATATTTGCCTCCTTTAGATATACGGAATCATACCGTCATTTTATTATATTATTGTATCACACTTTTTCATATAAATCAATCATAAATAAAAAATAATTGAAAACTCTTCAAAAACCGCTCCAAAAGCCCTTGACAAAATCCGACAACCATGTTATAATAATGTATCCCGAGAGACACTTTGGAGGTAATTATGAAAAAGGAAGCACTTGTATCGCAACTTCAGTCCTCGCCCCTCTTTCACGGAATTTCGAGTGAGAGCGTTTCAACCCTTCTGAATGCCCCCGATACCACGACGCAAAGCTTCAAGGCCGGCGACATTATCTACTCCCCCGAATCGACCGAAAAGCTGCTTGGCATCGTTTTGTCGGGAACTGCCGCGGTGTATTCGGTGGATAGCCAGAATGGCGTGCTACTGCGACACTTCGGAAAAAACGACACCTTTGGCCTGGCCACACTTTTTGGCTCACGAAGCCGCTATATCAGCATGGTTATTGCCAAAAAGTCCTGCCGCGTCCTGTTGTTTGCGGCAAAGGATGTTCGTGCGCTGATTGAAAGCAATCAAGACTTTTCCATGAATTATATCCGTTGCCTCTCCGATAAGATCTGTTATCTCAATACGAAGATCTCCTGTTTTACTGCCGGCTCGCCCGAACGAAAGCTTGCCTTCTTCCTCTGTACGCAAAGCCCCGCCAAGAGCTTTTCGCTGAACATCAGCGCAAACGCCCTCTCGGAGATGCTGAACATTGGCAGAGCCTCGCTTTACCGCGCCTTTGACAAGTTTACCGAGGACGGCTTTATCAAAAAAGAAGGCAAAAACATCACGCTGATCGACCGAGATGCCATGATTGAATTTTACAAATAAGAAGGTATTTAGCCATGAAACACATCAACACAAAACGCATTTTTACACTTTTTCTTGCCCTTGTCATGATCTTTGCACTCGTTGCCTGCGCGGGTATGACAAACGAAACCTCCAAAGAGCCCGAGACCACCGATCCAAGCGAAAATACAAATCCCCCTGCGCTTGACACCGAGCTTCCCGTTCGCGTCTCGGTACTGAACGGCACCACGGGCTTCGGTATGGCGAAGCTTATGAACGATCACAAAAACGGTGGCGCCGCCCTTAACTACGAATTCAAGGTAGAAACCGACGCCTCCGTTATCAACGCGGGACTGATCAAGGGCGAGATCGACATTGCCGCGCTCCCCACGAACGCCGCCGCCACGCTTTATAACAAGACCGAGGGCGCCGTCAGCGTCCTTGCCATCAATACGCTTGGCGTTCTCTACGTGGTGGAAAACGGAAGCACCGTGAAGTCCCTTACCGATCTTGAGGGCAAAACGGTCTACGCGCCTGCGCAAAACCCCGCCTTTATCTTTGAGGCCATTTGCAAGGCAAGCGGTGTAAACGTCACCATTGACACCACGTACGCACAGCCTGCAGCTCTCATGAGCGCCGTTGCCGCGTCGGAGGAGGGTATGCTTGCCGTGCTTCCTCAGCCCGTTCTTACGGTGGCTATGAGCAAAAACGAAAACCTTACCGTTGCCCTTGACCTCACGAGTGAGTGGGAAAAAGCCGTTGGCAGTGACTCTCTCGTACAGGGCTGCATCGTCGTTCGCAACGAATTTTTGAACGCGCATACGGCCGAGGTTCTCAAGTTTATGGAGGAATACAAGACATCGATCGAATTTGTCAACGCAAATCCTGCGGAAGCTGCCGAAATGGTGGTTGCACTTGAGATCTACACAGGCGCCGCTCCCGTTGCCGCCAAGGCCATCCCCTCCTGCAACATCGTGTATATCGACGGTGCTGCAATGAAGGACGCCCTTTCCGCGTTCCTTACCACCATGTTTGATTTTAAGGCGGCATCGGTAGGTGGAGCGCTTCCCGGGGATAACTTCTACTTCATTCCCAACGCATGAAAAAAATTGCAAAATCTGCAGGCATCACCCTTCTTGTTATAGCCTTTTGGCTGGCGGTTTGGTGGCTTGCAGCATACCGAATGGGGCGGGAGCTTTTGCTCCCCTCCCCCATTGCCGTCTTGGAAAAGCTTGCCTCCTTGGCTCTCACCGCGGAATTTTGGCGCATCGTTCTGCGAAGCATTCTGCGCGTGGCCTGTGGCATTCTGCTTGCCATCGTTTGCGGTTTGCTTTTGGCACTCCTCACCTCACGCTTTGCGTGGCTTCGGCGGCTTTTTTATCCGCTTCTTTCGGTAATTAAAGCGACGCCCGTCGCTTCTTTTGTTATTTTGGCTCTTCTTTGGCTCGGCTCGTCGGCACTACCTATTTTCATTGCCATGTTGATTGTTCTTCCTGTCATTTGGGCGGCGATCTCCGACGGCATCGGTTCCCTCGATCCGCGTCTTTCGGAGGTGTGCCATCTGTTTAACTTTCCCTTTGGAAAACGCCTCCGTCTCTTTTACTTACCGACGGTCACCCCCTATTTCTTGTCCGCCTGCAAGACCTCGATCGGCCTTGCGTGGAAGGCAGGAGTTGCCGCCGAGGTACTTGCCGTCTCCCCCGTGTCGATCGGCAAGCAGCTTTTTGAGGCAAAAATGTATCTGGAAACACGTGAGCTTTTCGCCTGGACGGTGGTAGTGGTGCTTCTCAGTCTTCTCATTGAGGGGGCGGTCACACTTCTCTTCCGTTCACTCGGAAAACGCGATATAAGGAGGGATTCTCATGCTAAGGCTCCATAATATTGGCGTTTCGCTCGGTGGAAAAGAGATTCTAAAGAACGTCTCTTTTTTCTGCAACAACGTCGGTTGTACTGCGATTATGGGTGCGTCTGGCATCGGAAAAACCACGCTTCTCCGCGTCATTGCCGGTCTTATCACGGCCGATGAGGGCGAGGTGGAAAGCACGTTCCAGCGAATTTCTATGAAATTTCAAGAACCGCGACTTTTCCCATGGCTTACCGTGCGCGAAAATGTTGCCGTCGTTCTGCCTGACACTGAGGATAAGCTTGCAGTGGCGGACGGTTGGCTCGCAAAGGTAGGACTCTCGGAGGCCGTCGACAAATATCCCGCAGAGCTTTCAGGCGGCATGGCACAGCGCACAGCGCTTGCAAGAGCCCTCGCCTATGACGGCGATCTTCTCCTGCTTGATGAACCCTTCTCCGCCGTGGATGAAGCCACCAAAGAGCCTCTGCTTCAACTTCTTCGTGAGTACGCACAAAATCACGCCGTTCTCTTGGTGACGCACAATGCCGAGGAAGCGAGACTTCTTAACGCCGAGATCTTTCAAATATAGGAAACGGGGCAAAGTCATAAGCTTTGCCCCGTTAAAATTATAAAAAGGCTATTGCAATTTTGCAATAGCCTTTATGTTTTTTAGTGAATGATGCAACGCTCCGTGTCCTGATCGAAGATGTGCATTCTCGAGGTGTCGAGAGCAACCTGGATGGTGTCGCCCGCACGAGAGGTGGAGCGAGAGGATACACGCGCCACAAGCTTGGTTTCCTCACCGATATTAAGGTAGAGGTTGATCTCCGCACCCATAAGCTCGGTAACGTCAACGTAAGCCTCAACCGTGCTATCCTGAAGTGCCGCGATCTGCATGGGCGTGTCGTGGATACACTCGGGACGAAGACCTGCAATAACCTCCTTGCCGATGTACTCAGCAAGCGCAGGATTCTTTGCCTTCTCGGCAGGAAGCTTAACCGAATTGTTTTCAAAGTTGAAGTATACGTCCTCGTCCTTCTTCTCAAGCGTACCCTTGATGAAATTCATCTGAGGTGTGCCGATGAAGCCTGCAACGAAGATGTTTACAGGATTATCGTAGAGATTCTGAGGCGTGTCTGCCTGCTGGATAAGACCGTCCTTCATAACGACGATACGCGTTGCCATGGTCATAGCCTCGACCTGGTCATGCGTAACGTATACGAACGTGGTACCAACGCGCTGATGAAGCTTAGTAAGCTCGGTTCTCATCGCAGCACGAAGCTTTGCGTCAAGGTTGGAAAGCGGCTCGTCAAGAAGGAATACGGCAGGATGACGAACGATGGCACGACCGAGTGCCACACGCTGCTTCTGACCACCCGACAGAGCCTTCGGCTTTCTGTCAAGAAGGTGGGTGATATCGAGAACGCGAGCAGCCTCCTCTACGCGACGCTTGATCTCTTCCTTGGGTGTCTTGTTGAGCTTCAGACCGAATGCCATATTCTCAAACACGGACATATGGGGGTAAAGTGCGTAGTTCTGGAACACCATCGCGATCTTTCTATCCTTGGGAGCCACATCGTTTACAAGGCGGTCGCCAATGAAAAGCTCGCCCTCAGTGATCTCCTCAAGACCTGCGATCATACGCAGAGTCGTTGTTTTACCACAACCGGAGGGACCGACGAGAATAAGAAACTCCTTATCCTTGATCTCCAAATTAAAGTCGGAAACAGCGGTAACGCCACCCGGATACTTTTTGTAAATGTGCTTTAACGACAAACTTGCCATTGAGTAAAATCCTCCTTGCATTTAAAAAAACAAAATATTTTCCATATTCCATAACGAGTATATTATATCAAATTTCGCTCAAAAAGGAAAGGTGTTAATTCCCCAAATTTTCACTTTCCATTTTGTGCATCTTGCACAATTTTAAAAAACAAATTGTGAATTTTAGATTTTTTTGGGTTTTTCTTTGCTTTTTGGGGCTCGGAAAGTAAATTAAATTTCCTTTTTCATGGTGAGCGAAATGCGCTTCTTTTTCACGTCTACGCTGAGAACGCGAACCTCCACAACGTCACCAACCGACAAAACATCGGAGGGATGCTTGACGTATTTATCCGAGATCTGCGATATGTGGACGAGGCCGTCCTGATGCACACCAATATCCACGAAGGCGCCAAAATCGATCACGTTGCGCACGGTTCCCGTCAGCTTCATTCCCTCCTTCAGATCCTCGATGCCGAGAACATCGTCACGAAGAACGGGAGGCGGAAGCGTGTCGCGAAGGTCTCGGCCCGGCTTTTCCAGCTCGCCGATCATATCCAAAAGCGTAGGCTCACCTACCGAAAGCTCCTCACAGAGCTTTTTGATGCCGTACTTGGTAGCCTCGGCACGAAGCGTATTCAGCTTACCGCCGAGCACATCGGCCTCGGTGTAGCCAAAGAGCGCGATGAGCTTTTCGGCCACCGGATAGGACTCGGGATGCACACCTGTATTATCCAAAACGTTCTTTCCACCCGGCACGCGCAAGAAGCCGGCACACTGCTCGAAGGCCTTGTTGCCAATCTTGGGCACCTTTAAGATCTGCGCACGCGAGGTAAACTCGCCGTTTTCCTCGCGGTACTTCACGATGTTCTTTGCCGTCGTGGTATTGATGCCCGCGATATAGGAAAGCAAGGAATAGGATGCCGTATTGATATCCACACCAACGCTGTTCACGCAATCCTCCACCACGCCGCCAAGCGCACCGTCAAGGCGCGCGGGCTTCATGTCGTGCTGGTATTGGCCGACACCGATGGCCTTGGGCTCGATCTTAACAAGCTCGGCAAGCGGATCCTGCAGACGACGGCCGATCGAAACCGCCGAACGCTGCATGACGTCGAAGTCGGGGAATTCCTCGGCTGCCACCTTGGAGGCCGAGTAGACCGAGGCACCTGCCTCGCTGACTACGATATATTTCACGTCGCGGTCGATCTCCTTGAGAAGTCCCGCCACGAAGATCTCGCTTTCCTTAGAGGCCGTACCGTTACCGATAGCAATGACGTCAACACCGTGCTTTAAGATCATGCGTTTCATAGTTGCCTTGGCCGCCTCGATCTTCGACTGCGACTTAGTAGTCGGGTAAACCACAGCGGTGTCGATCACCTTACCCGTCTTATCCACGACGGCCGTCTTACAGCCGTTGATATAACCGGGGTCAAAGCCAAGCACCGTCTTGCCCTTGAGCGGAGGCTGCATCAAAAGATGCTTTAGGTTATCCGAGAAGAGCTTGATCGCGCCCTCACAGGCATTGTCAAACAACTCGGCACGGATCTCACGCTCCACCGAGGGAGCGATCAAGCGGTCATAGCTATCGACAATGGCCTCGGAAACGTAGCGCGAAGCGGGGCTCTTCACATTTTCGATCAGACTGTTGAAAAGGAAGTTGAGGACGATCGACGCATCGATGTCCACGCTCACCTTAAGGAATTCCTCCTTTTCGCCACGGTTGACGGCAAGCACGCGGTGCGAGGGAATTTTGTTAAGCTTTTCGCGGTATTCATAGTACGGCGAATAGACCGTATCCTCCTCGGTGGTTCCCTTGGAAACCAGCATGCCGTAATCAAAGGTCAGCGTACGGATCATCTTGCGGAATTCGGCATTGTCCGAAATGTCCTCGGCGATAATATCCTTGGCTCCCGCCAATGCCTCGTCGGCCGATTTCACGCCCTTCTCCTCGTCAACAAAGCCCTCTGCCTGCTCCTCAAGCGTAGGGGTGTACTCGCTCTCTTGCCGCATCAGAAGCTCGGCAAGCGGCTCCAAGCCCTTCTCGCGCGCTACAGAAGCGCGCGTCTTTCGGTGCGGACGGAAGGGGCGGTAAATATCATCTACCTCGGTCACCGTCTTGGCGGCGTCGATAGCCGCGCTTATCTCGTCGGTCAGCTTCTCCTGCGCCGCGATCAGTGCCTTGACCTCCTCCTTACGCTTTTCCAGATTGCGAAGGGATGTCAGGCGATCAAACAGATCACGAAGCACCGTGTCATCAAGGCTTCCCGTAACCTCCTTACGATATCTTGAAATAAAGGGAATGGTGTTGCCCTCGTCGATCAGCTCGACCGTGGCGCGCACCTGCTCCTCCCTTAACTTAAAATCCTCTGCTAAACGCTTAATAATGTCCATGTATTTTAATTCCTTCCGTTTGATTCCAAGGCTTCGATCTCGGCATCCGTCAAAAACCGCCACTCGCCTTCTGCCAACGCCTTGTCCAAAACAAGAGGCCCGAAGGTGATGCGACCGAGATACAAAATTTTATTATCCACCGCCTCAAGCATCTGCTTGATCTGGTGGTACTTCCCTTCCGTTATCGTAATCACACCGTAACGTCTGTCCTCGTCAAGCTCCACGCGTGCGGGCTTGGTAAGATAGCCCCCCGCGATATAGACGCCCGCTTCCAATGCCATCTTATCCTCGTCCGAAATCACCCTCTCGGCTTCAAAGCGATAGGATTTCGCGACGTGGCTTTTAGGCGCAAGCAAGCGGTGCGAAAGCCCCCCGTTATCCGTGATGAGCATAAGTCCTACGGTATTTTTGTCAAGCCGGCCGCACGGAAATAGGTGAAGCCGCTGTAGTTTGTCGGGAAGCAGATCCAAAACCGTCCTGTCCCGTCCGTCGTCGGTCGCACTCACCACACCCTGCGGCTTATTCAGCATAATATAAGTATACTGCCGATAGACTACGCGCTCGCCGTTATATTCCACAATGCATTTGTCCGGATCGATCTGCATAGCGGGGCTACTCGCCGCCCGCCCGTCCACAAGGACGCCGCCGCGGCGCACTGCCTTGGCCGCTTCACTTCGACTTGCCGTTCCCGTTACGGTCAAAAATTTGTCCAACCTCATATCAGTCTTTTGCCATAGCCACAAACATTTGCGTGATCTGCGCGTAGGTGGTCTTGTTGCTGACATTGCCCATTACATAGGGACGGAGCAAACAAAGCACCGTTCCCGCGGGCAGCTTGCCGAGCTGCTCGGAATTTTTGGCAAGCGCGGTCTTTGTGAAATCCAGACCGTATTCGTCAATGGCCGAGGACGGAAGTGTGGGAAATATTTCGTCAAGTTTGCGGATGCGGTCGGCCTCCTTCAGCTTTTGGAAAAGACTTTCGTCAATCAGAAGAATGGCGCATTCGCCCGTCAGAAGATAGCTGTTGCAGTTTTGGGACTGCGAGGTAAAATACGAGGTATCTACCGTGACTTTCTGCCCCTCATAAGACTGAAGCTTCTTCTTATACGCCTCAAGCTGCTCGTCGGTCATGATCTGATAGGTGACAAGCCCCACGATCTTCTCGCCGTCGCCGTTAAGGTCGGAGGGCATGACCGCATCCAGCTCCTTCTTCACGGTAAGCGTTTCGTTGCTCGTGTACAGATATGGCCCCGCATACATCACCACCGCGTCGATCTTTTCCTTGCGCGCGCACTGCGTGATGCAAACGATCAAAACAAAGGCCAAAAAGAGCGCTCCAATCGTTTTCCATTTATGATGATACCAAAAATTATCAAACCATGCGGCAACACCGCCTTCTACGCGAATATCGCCTTCCGGATTGTTTTCGTACATATGCCCTTCTCCTTCGGAAATTTTGTTTTTTATTATACCATATTTCGCCCCAAAAATCAACTGCATTTTATGAACAAAACCCCCGTGTTCGCTCAGAAACACGGGGGAGCTTCTTTTATTTCGCAAGTGCGTATTCTTTCTCGTCAATGGTGGTGATGGTGATGGTGGTGATGGTGATGTCCGGACGAAGCATCGTATTCCACGTGGCAGGACGCCTCGTGGCAATGCTCGCCCTCGGTCTCAAGCTCAAGCGTTACGTGGCCGATGCCGTGCTCTGCCAGCTCCTCGCGGATCTTTTCCTTGATTTCATGTGCCTCGGCGTTGGTCACGATGTGCATGGTGGCGTAGTTATGTCGCCCGTCCATACTCCAAATGTGGATATGGTGTGCGTCAAGAACGCCCTCAATCTCGGTAAGATACGCGCGAATCTCCGCCACGTCCACGTCGTGCGGCGCTTTTTCGAGAAAAAGATCGAGCGCCTCCTTAAGATTACGAAGCGCGTTTATGAAAATAAAGAGTGCCACGCCGATCGAAAGAAGGGGGTCGATGAGCGCAAGATCGGTAAAGCGCATGAGAATGGCACCGATCAGCACGACCCCCCATCCCAGCACGTCCTCCAGCATGTGCAGGTTGACCGCCCGCTGATTGAGCGAGCCGCCCTCGCGCGTGAAAAAGGCCGCACCGAAATTGACGAGAACGCCCACGATCGCAAACACGACCATACCGTTATAGTCGATCTCAACGGGGGCAAAGATACGATTTACGGCGTTATAAACCACAACTGCCGAACCGAAAAGCAGGATCAAGGTGGTCAGCACGCTCCCGATGACCGAGTATCTCGCGTATCCGTAGGTATAGGTCTCATCGGGCTGCTTTTTGCTTTTCTTTTCGAGAAAATAGGAAACGCCGATCGACGCCGCGTCTCCAATATCGTGTACGGCATCCGAAAGAATGGCTACGCTTCCCGTAAAAATGCCGCCGAAAAATTCAAATACCGAAAAGGCAAAATTCAAAACAAAAGCAATTAAAATGTTCTTTTCCGTTTTCATTCGTTTCTCCTGTGAAATGACGCAAGGCACCTTTAGGTGCCTTGCGTTTTCGTTTAGTCGATATTCTTCATCGTGGGGAACAAAAGCACGTCACGGATCGACGCGCTATCGGTGAGAAGCATCACCAAGCGGTCAATACCGAAGCCAAGACCGCCCGTGGGCGCCAAGCCGTACTCAAGTGCGGTAATATAGTCATAATCCACCTGCGCCGTGGTATTCGGCTCCTCAGCGCGCTTGAGAGCAACCTGTCTCTCAAATCTTGCCTTCTGGTCAATGGGGTCATTGAGCTCACTGAAGGCGTTGCCAAACTCAGTCGCGTTGATGAAGTACTCAAATCGCTCGGTGAAGGCAGGCTCGCTGGCCTTTCTCTTAGCAAGCGGGCTGTTCTCTACGGGATAGTCATAAATGAAGGTGGGTTGAATGAGCTTTTCCTCCACGTACGCGTCAAAGAGCTCGATGAGAACCGTACCCTTGGTCGCGTCCTTCGGAACCTCTACGTGCATCTTCTTGGCGCACGCTCTTGCGTCCTCGTCGGTTGCCCATTCGTAGTAGTCGCAGCCTGCGTACTTCTTCACGGCCTCAACCATGGTAAGACGCTCCCACTGACCCATATGGATCTCCTTGCCCTGATAGGTAATGTCAAGGCTTCCGCAGATCTTCTCGGCCAAAAGCTTATAAAGCTCCTCCACAAGATCCATCATGCCCTTATAGTCAGTAAAGGCCTGATACAGCTCGATGGTGGTAAACTCAGGGTTATGCTTGGTGTCCATACCTTCGTTACGGAAGATACGTCCCACCTCGTATACGCGATCCATGCCTCCAACGATCAGACGCTTGAGATAAAGCTCGGTCTCAATACGAAGGTACATATCCATGTCGAGCGTATTGTGGTGCGTTACGAAGGGTCTTGCCGAGGCACCGATCTCAAAGGGCGTCAAAATGGGGGTATCTACCTCAAGGAAGCCCTTGCTATCCAAGTAGTTGCGGATCTCCTTGAGGATCATGCTACGCTTGATAAAGGTATCCTTGACCTCGGGGTTCACGATAAGGTCAACGTATCTCTGGCGGTAGCGAAGATCGGTATTGGTAAGACCATGGAATTTCTCGGGAAGCGGCAGGAGCGACTTGGCAAGAAGCTCGATTTCCTTCACGTGCACTGAGATCTCGCCGCGACGGGTGCGGAAGGCAAAGCCGTGAATACCGACGATGTCACCGATATCCCACTTCTTGTACTGCTCAAAAACCTCCTCACCAACCTCGTCGATCTTGATATAACACTGAATTCTTCCCTTGCCGTCGGCCACGTCGATGAAGTTCGCCTTACCCATGTCGCGTCGGCTCATAATACGGCCCGCGATCACGACGTCCTTATTTTCATAGTTCTCGAAATCTTCCTTGATCTGCGTGGAATAGGTATCGAAATCAAATCTTACCTTCTGAAAGGGATCCTGTCCTGCATCGACAAGATCCTTGAGCTTCTGACGGCGAATTCTTACGACCTCGTTCAGATCCTCTGCTTCATTTTCTATCGTATTTACATTGATATCTGCCATTTTTCTATCCTCTTCGAATTACTTTCTGGTCACTTCCAAGATCTTGAACGTAAGCGTTCCGTCGGGAACCTCCACGGAAACGGTGTCACCGATCTTATTGCCCACAAGCGCGCGGCCGATGGGAGACAGGTCGGAAATCTTATTAGCAAACGGATCGGCCTCGATCGAACCAACGATGCTATACTCGATCTCCTCGTTCTCTTCCACATCCAAAACCTTGACCGAAGAACCGATATTAACGATCGAAACGTCAATGGTATCCTCGTCCACGATCACCGCATTCTCAATGAGCTCCTCAAGCTCGCTGATTCTCGCCTCGGTCTTGGCCTGATCGTTGCGCGCCTCGTCATACTCGGCGTTCTCCGAAAGGTCACCGAAGGAGCGTGCCACGGCAATGGCCTCCTTGATCTCCTCACGCTTCTCGTTTTTCAGATAATTGAGTTCCTTAATCAGAAGGTCGTAGCCCTCCTGTGTATACAGCATTTTCTTCTTTCCTGCCATAGCTATGCTCCGTTTCTCCGATAACTGAATTGCGGGTCATCGGTCCGCTTATTTTTCATTTCAAAAGTTTTTCAATGGCACACATAAGCTGTGTGTCCTCCTGCTCGGACACCGTTGCCAAATGCTTATCCTTCGGAAAAGCCACTTCGACATCGGGTGCGATTCCAATATTGTGATACCCCTCACCGCACGGCGGGAAGTACATCTTGGTCGTTACACGAAGGCCGCCCTCAAGTCCGATATCCGAAAGCGAATACAGTCCTTGAACCGACCCCTTTCCAAAGCTTCGCTCACCGATGAGCGTTCCCATCGAATAGTCGCGGAACACGGCCGCCAAAAGCTCTGCGGCACTTGCCGTATTGCCATTGATAAGGATCGCGTACGAATAGCCGCGATATTTTCCGATATCCTCCGCACGAACCGTACAGGGCTCGTATTGTCCCTTCAAAAGCCGTTCTTTGACCGTATACTCGGTCTCTCTGCCGTTTTTATCCTGCGTGCTTAAGATCAGGTCATTCTTTTTGAGGAAAAGGCTGGAACAGGCGATCACCGATGAAAGATCGCCACCGCCGTTGTCTCTCAGATCAATCACGAAGCGACGGATGCCCTTGCCAAGCAACGCATCCATACCCTTCCTCAGCGCATTCGGCGTAGTCAGGTCAAAGCCCGAAATCGAAAGGATGCCCACCGTGGCGTCGGTCTCCGAAACGCGATATTCCACCGACTCGAGAACGAGTTCTTCGCGTAAGACGCTAAACGTGAGTCGCACGCGTTCGTCGCTTACCTCGCGGAGAACCGAAAGCTCCACCGAGGTACCCGCCTCGCCGCGAATCAGCGACGACGCGTTGGTATACGACACATTGTTCACCCATATTTCGCCCGCTTCGGTTGTAACGGTAAGGATCTCGTCACCCTTCAGAAGCCCCGCCTTTTGTGCGGGCGAGCCCTTACGCACCGCTGTGATCCTCAGCACCTCAAGGGTTTCTCCCTCGTACACCGTCACACCGCCCTCGGCTGAAACACCGATGCCGACGTAATTGCCCCTATTTGCCTTCTCTAGCTGCTCAAATTCCTCGGCGTTATAATAGATCGTATAATCGTCACCCGAAGCCGCCACATAAGCACGAACCGCTTCCTCTAACATCGCGTCGTAGTCGTAGTCGTAATACGCCAATTTTTCCATGTATTGCTGCAACACACGGAAGCGATATGCCTCCTCGCTCTCCTTTGCGGAAAAGCGACCCACGAGTACGGCGTGCGTGGCAAGCACGGCTGCCAGCACCGCCAAGATCACAACGATGGCAAAGCGTACCCATATATGCAGAGAAAGCTTCTCCGACTTTATCCAAGAGCTCTGCTCGCTCTTTGGTTCTTCCAACATAAAGACACCCTTTCCTATCGGACTACACCACATAAGCGAAACCAAGTGCATCGCATCGGTTTCGCTTATGTCAAAATCATTATAACTTGCCGGGCTTCGAATTCAGATATTTCTTAACCATGAGCGCCACCTTAAAGGTGATGGCGTGCTCAAATTCGCGGAGATCCAGTCCCGTCAGCTTACGGATCTTCTCCAAGCGGTACACCAAGGTGTTGCGGTGAACAAAAAGCTTACGCGAGGTCTCCGAAACGTTCAGGTTGTTCTCAAAGAAGCTTTGAATGGTCATCAGCGTCTCGCGATCCAAAGACTCAAGGCTTCCCTTCTTAAAGACCTCCTGCAAGAACATCTCGCAAAGCGTGGTGGGAAGCTGATAGATCAGACGGCCGATGCCGAGATTTTCATAGCTGATGATATTCTTCTCGGTCTCGAATACCTTTCCAACGTCAAGTGCCACCTGCGCCTCCTTGTAGGCACGTGCAAGATCCTTGATATTGTCCACAATAGTCGAAATACCGATCGCAACCTTGGTATAAAACTCGGCGCTGATGGTATCGGCAATGTTGGTGGCGATCTTTTCGATCTCCTTGATATCGGTTCCCGCCTTGATGTCCTTTACGAGAACGATATCACGCTCGCCCACGCTGATCACGTAATCCTTGGACTTGTCGGGGAACATATTCTGAAGCATCTCGAAGGGCATCATGTCGGTCTTTCCGTAGAACTTGATCAAAAAGACGATCCGAACCTCCTCGGTGTTGAAGTGAAGCTCCTTGCTTTTGATATAAATATCACTGGGAAGGATATTATCCAAAATGATGTTTTTAATAAACGATCCCTTGTCGTATTTCTCATCGTACAGATTTTTGATATTGCCGAACGAGATCGACAGCAGCTTGGACATCTTCTCCGCCACCTTATCCTCGCCCTCAACGAACACCGAATACTCGGGCTTCATGCCGCCGCTGATCGCGCAATACGTATACCCCTCGGAAACATAGATCTCGGACGCATAAGCAAGCTCCTCGCGGATCCCCTGCTTCAGCTCTCCCACTCTCACAAGCTCCGAGCAAGCAATGATCACACCATTTTCGTCCACAACGCCGATCACGCGGTCAATCGCGTCCTTCATTTGATGGATCACACCCTGAAACAATCTGTTAGACATAATATTCTCCTCACATCTATTTTATTTCGGATTGTTAATTCTGACCTATATTCTACTACAAAATCTGTTATTTTTCAATAGGTTTTTCAATATTTTTTACAAATTTTTTGAATTTTTTTATGTTTTTTGACGAAAACCAATCACATTTCGTATTCATAAGCCAAGCAACCGAGTACGAAAGACGCCACGGTTTCGGTTCGCAAGATGCGTTTTCCAAGCGAAACCGATGCAGCCCCCATCTGAATCGCCAAATCTGCCTCAGAAACCGAAAAGCCACCCTCGCTTCCCACGACGACAGCAATACTCTGTGCCTCACGCCCCCGTTCCAAAAGGACCCTCTTCAAGCTCTGCTCGCTCTCTCCCTCGTAGCAAAATAAGCAAAGATCCGCCTCACAGGCCGCCACCATTGCCTCGCGAAAGTCAACTGTCGCGCATACTGTGGGAACGTGTCCGCGGCCGCACTGCTTTGCCGCCTCAAGCGCGATGCGATTGCGCCGCTCGGTCTTGCGCACCTCGGCATCCCCCTTGCTCTTTACGACACAACGCTCACTTTCAAAGGGACGGATCTCATACACGCCGCATTCCACAGCCTTTTGGATCACCGTATCCAGCTTGTCACCCTTCGGGAGTGCTTGGTAAAGATAGATCTTCTTCGGCGGCTCACTGTCGGCGGCACGACGCGAAAGAATCCGCGCCTGCACCGTGTCCGTCAAAAAGGCCTCAAGCTCGCACTCGTATTCGGTTCCCTGCATATCCGAAACCGAAATACGCTCCCCCTTTGCCATGCGAAGCGCGCGCGAAATATGGAACGCGTCATCGCCACGCAAAGTTATAAGATCCCCCTCGATTTGCTCTTGTCTTACAAAAAATTTCGGCATATCTGTTCCCATATCCCCATTTTTTCGTTTCGATGTGTTTTTAGTATACTACAAATTCGCCAAAATGTCAAAGGTTTTTTGTATAATTTGACCACTCCCTTGCTTTTTACATTTTGTTCACAATTTTACATACAAAAAGAAGAGACTTTCCCAAAAGTCTCTTCCCTTTTCTTCACTTTGCCTTTTTCACCGCAAGCGCACACCAACCGTTATCCAGTACACGCTCTACGATTTGGAAGCCGTTTTTCTCAAAGCCGCTCACCACGTCGTCAGCTCGCTCGGCAATGATGCCCGACGCGAGCAAAATCGTGTTCTCATGCATGTACTGTCCCACGTCGGGTATCATACGGAGAATGATATCCGCCACGATATTTGCGGTCACGAGATCGTAGCCACCCTCGATCTTCTCAACGCTCTTCAAAAGATCCGACTGCTCGCAAACAATATTGTCGCAAGCGTTCGACTCGATATTGTCCTTGGCCACACGAACGGCAACCGGGTCGATATCGTACGCGTAGCATTGTCCCGCGCCGAGCTTAGAGGCACAGATGGCCAAAATACCGCTTCCCGTTCCCACGTCAAGAACCGAGGAGCCCTTTTCCGTATAGCGTTCCAAAAGACCGATCACAAGACGCGTCGTTTCGTGCGTTCCCGTACCGAATGCCATGCCGGGATCCATCGTGACGATGACTTCTCCCTCTTTTTTATCATAACGCTCCCACGCGGGCACGATCACGATCTTTTCGCCGATGTGAAGCGGCTTATAGTATTCCTTCCACGAGTTTGCCCAGTCCTCCTCGTTGACACCAACCACCTCGATCTCGGCGGCAATGCCCTCCTCGGCACAGCGTGCGCGGATAAAATCCACCGCCTCGTTATAATTCTTTTCACAAGGCAAAAAGACCGAAACCGAAGCCACCGTTTTATCGGCGTTCAAAATCGACTCGTCGATCAGGTCACCATAGCAGGTCTTAAGATCGATATCGCTATAATCCTCGATCATCAAATTGTTGCTGAGCATACTCATGATCGCCGTCAGCATATCCAACTGCGGAAGCTTTACCGTGGCCCGTATCTGATGCCACTCCTTCACGTCCGAATATTCACCGCAAACGTAATCCTTATCTATCATTGTCCTTAACCAAACAGCTTTTTGAAAAAGCCCGTTTTCTTTCCGTAATTATTTTCTCCGCACGCGGCGGCAAATTCACGCAGAAGATCCTTCTGCTTTTCGGAAAGTCCCTTGGGAACCTCCACGTTCACCGCAAAAATAAGATCGCCGCGCCTACCCGAGCTGTTGACGTACGGAATGCCCTTACCCTTTAAGGTAAACTGCGTTCCGTTCTGCGTTCCCTCGGGGATAGTATATTTTTCATTTCCTTCCAGTGTCGGCACCGTGATCTCGGCACCGAGCGTTGCCTCGCTGATGGTAACGGGCACCTCACAGTAGATATGATAGCCGTCGCGCTCGAACACGTTATGTCTCTTGACGCGCACCGTAATGATCAAGTCACCCGCAGGACCACCGTTTCTGCCGTCACATCCCTGACCGCGAAGTGCGATACGCTCGCCATCGTCAATGCCTGCAGGAATGGAAACCTCAAGCTTCTTGGTCACGCGGATGTAACCCGTACCGCGACAGTTCGTGCAAGGATCCTTGATGATCTTACCCTTACCGCGACACGAATCGCAAACCACGGTGGACTGGAACTGCATACCGCCCATGCGCTGCGTCACGCGTCGCTGACCGCTTCCGCCGCACGCGCTACAGGTTTCGGGACTGGTTCCCTTGGATGCGCCGCTTCCGCTACAGTCTGGACACTTCTGCACGCGATTGTAGGAAATATCACGCTTGACACCGAACGCCGCCTCCTCGAAGCTTACCGTTACGCTTGCGCCAACGTCCTCACCCCTCTGCGGTGCGTTTCTTCGCGCACTCGACGAGCCACCAAAGCCACCGCCGAAAAAGCTGCCGAAAATATCGCCAAGGTCACCGAAATCCCCAAAGCCGCCAAAGCCACCAAAGCCACCGGCTCCGCCACCGCCCTGCTCGAAGGCGGCGTGACCGAACTGGTCGTACTGCGCTTTTTTCTGCGAATCGGAGAGCACGGCATAGGCCTCGTTAACCTCCTTGAACTTGGCCTCGGCCTCCTTGTCGTTGGGGTTCATATCGGGATGATATTTCTTCGCCAACACGCGATACGCCTTTTTGATAGCCGCATCGTCCGCGCTTTTATCTATACCAAGGACCTCATAATAGTCTCTTTTATCTGCCATTTTCTACGAATGTTCCTTTCGCACAACGAACTCGGCGGGAGAGGCTACCCTCTCCCGCAAGCCGTTTTCTTTAGTTGTTGGTCTTATCCTCAAAATCGGCGTTATAGTAGGTGCCGTCTGCGCTCTGGCCGTCAGCACCCGGCTGACCGCCCATATCGGCTGCACCCGACTGCTTATAAAGCTTTTCGGAAAGTGCATAGAAAGCCTTCTCAAGCGCCTCGGTGTCTGCCTTGATCGCTTCGGTATTGCCGCCCTTTACGGTCTCACGGAGCTTTTCAAGTGCCGCCTTCACCTCTGCCTTATCGGCATCGGGAAGCTTGTCACCGATCTCCGAGAGCGTCTTCTCGCTCTGGAAGATAATGCTCTCGGCGCGGTTCTTGGTATCCACCGCATCCTTCAGCTTCTTGTCCTCCTCGGCAAACTTCTCGGCCTCCTTCACGGCCTTATCAATATCCTCCTGCGACATGTTCGTGGAGGAAGTAATGGTAATGTGCGTTTCCTTACCCGTTCCCTTATCGAGTGCGCTAACGTTTACGATACCGTTGGCGTCGATGTCGAAAGTGACCTCGATCTGCGGTACGCCGCGGGGAGCGGAAGGAATGCCGTCCAGGCTGAAGCGTCCAAGCGTGGTGTTACCGGCCGCCATCTCGCGCTCACCCTGAAGAACGTGGATCTCAACCGAGGTCTGACCGTCAGCCGCCGTCGAGAAGATCTGGCTCTTCTTTACGGGAATGGTGGTGTTGCGGTCGATGATCTTGGTCGAAACACCGCCAAGCGTCTCGATACCGAGCGACAGAGGCGTTACGTCAAGCAGAAGCAGATCCTTGACGTCGCCGCCAAGCACACCGCCCTGAATAGCGGCGCCGAGAGCCACACACTCGTCGGGGTTGATGCCCTTGAAGGGATCCTTGCCAATCAGCTTCTTTACGGCCTCCTGCACGGCGGGAATACGCGTGGATCCGCCCACGAGAAGCACCTTGTCGATCTGCGAGAAGGTAAGTCCCGCGTCGGCCAATGCCTTCTTGGTGGGGATCATGGCGCGCTCTACAAGGTCAGCCGTGATGCGATCGAACTCGGCACGCGTAAGCGTAGCGTCAAAGTGAAGCGGGCCGTTCACCGTTGCGGTGATGAAGGGCAGATTGATGTTGGTGCTTGCCACACCCGAAAGCTCGATCTTTGCCTTCTCTGCCGCCTCCTTCAGTCTCTGCATAACCATCTTGTCGCCGCGAAGGTCTACGCCGTTCTCTGCCTTAAACTTATCGGCCATCCAGTCGATCAGTCTCTGGTCAAAGTCGTCACCGCCAAGCTTGGTGTCACCGTTGGTAGCAAGAACCTCGAACACACCGTCCGAGATCTCAAGCAAAGATACGTCAAACGTACCGCCGCCGAGGTCAAAGACCATGATCTTCTGATCCTTTTCCTTATCCATACCGTAAGCAAGAGCCGCAGCCGTGGGCTCGTTGATGATTCGCTTAACCTCAAGGCCCGCGATCTTACCGGCGTCCTTGGTTGCCTGACGCTGTGCGTCCGAGAAGTATGCGGGAACCGTGATGACCGCCTCGGTTACCGTGGTGCCGAGATATGCCTCGGCATCTGCCTTCAGCTTCTGAAGAACCATTGCCGAGATCTCCTGGGGTGTGAAGTTCTTGTCATCAATCGCAACCTTAAAATCACTGCCCATGTGGCGCTTAATGCTCATCACCGTTCTGTCGGGGTTGGTGATTGCCTGACGCTTTGCCACCTGACCGATCATTCTCTCACCGGTCTTGGAAAAAGCAACCACAGAAGGCGTGGTACGCGCACCTTCGGGGTTCGGAATTACGATCGGCTCGCCGCCCTCAAACACGGCCACGCAAGAGTTTGTGGTACCCAAATCTATACCAATGATCTTTCCCATAATAAATATCCTCCAAATAAATAATTTTTAATTTTGTTTCTATCTAAGAAGCCTCAGTTGGCTACCTTTACCATCGAATAACGAATGACCTTGTCGTCCTTTTGATAGCCCTTCATCAGAACCTCGACGATCTCATTCTCGCCGTACGCGTCATCCTCGACGTGCATAACGGCATTGTGTACGTTGGGGTCAAACGAAGCTCCCATGGCCTCGATTTCCTTGACACCCATTTTTTCCAGCGTATCGCGGAAGCTCTTGAGCGTAAGCTCAAGTCCCTTTTTCAGTGCTTCGGCGTCCTCACAGCTCTCGGCGCGTTCGAGATTATCCAGCACGGGCAAAATTGACGTCAGCGCGTCCATGTACGCATCCGCATAAATGCCGTCGCGCTCCTTGGCCGTCCGCTTGCGGAAGTTATCGTACTCGGCAAGCATACGGACGTAGCGCTCGTTCAGCTCCTCGGCCTTGGCATTGGCCGCCGCCAACTCCTCCTCCAGCTTCCCCACCTTTTTCTTATCGGTCTTTTCGGCCTTGGGCGCCGCCTTTTCCTTTACCGTCTCGGCCTCGGTGGCCTTGACCTCATTCGGTTCCATCTTGTTTTCCTGCATTTTTGTCTCCTATCTGCTTGATCGGATTTTCACCAAGCATATCCGAAATATTGTCTCCCAGCTCCTCGATGGTAGCAAGAACCTTGGCGTAGTCCATGCGAAGCGGGCCGATGACGCCGATGGCGCCGACCGTCCGTCCGTTCTTCTTAATGGGCTTGTAGATCACCGAGGAATTATCCATTACCTTATATTCACACTCGGAGCCGATAATGACGTTTACGTCGTCCTTACCCGACGAAACGAGATTTACGATGTCCTCCTTGCTTTCCAGCGCGCTGAGAAGCTGACCGAAGCGCTCGGCATCCGAAAACTCGGGATACTGCAACAGGCGGTTGAGTCCGCTGATGCGAAGGTCGCCGTCATCGGCTTCGTTCATGGTGTCGTAGATCACCTTGATGACGGGATTGATCAGGTGCGCGAATTCTCCCATCTCGTTCTCTAACTTCACAAGAATCGGCAACGTGATCTCCTCACTGCCAAGTCCCACGAGGTTTTCGTTCAGCACACGCGTCAAGAGCCCCAAAGACTCGCGGTTGCATCCCCCGTCCACGTGAAGCCGGTGCGTCTTTACGCTTCCGGTGGAGGTGATCATGACGAGCAAAAGATTGTCTTCGTCAATTTCGATCGCCTCAAATTTGGAAACGGTGACCGACGAATATTTCGGCCGCACCGCAAAGCCTGTGTAGTTGGTCAGATTGGACGCAAGCTTGGAGGCCTTCTCCAAAATGCCGTCAAGCTCACTCATCTTGACCTTGAGTATCTGATTGATCTGCGCAACCTCGCTTGCCGTCATAGCGTAATGCTGCAAGAGTGAATCCACATAAAAGCGGTAGCCCTGCTCACTCGGCACGCGGCCCGACGAGGTGTGCGGCTTTTCCAGGAAGCCAAGCTCCTCAAGCTCGGACATCTCGTTCCGAATGGTAGCAGACGAACAGGCAAGCTGCTTATTTTCCACAATGTACTTCGAGCCGACCGGCTCTCCGCCCGAGATATGCGTCTCGACGATTGCTTTTAGTATTTGCTTTTTTCTTTCACTTAGTCCCATATTTTCCACGAGTTCATACCTCCCTCACAAGAAATAAAGAGCCCGATATGGTGTAAATCGTCTCAATTTAGCACTCGCACGCGCCGAGTGCCAAACCACGACTATAATTTACCACCAATCGAGCTCTTTGTCAAGAATTTATTTGGTTTTTTTTGTTAATATTTTATGAATTCTGCTTTTTTTAGCAAGCAAACCATTTCTTTTGCTAATCAAAGCACGCTCTTGAGGAATTGCTGCAGTCTCGGGCTCTTGGGATGCTCGAAGAATTCCGTGGGAGGAGCTTCCTCCTCGATAATACCGTCACTCATAAAGAGCACCTTGTCAGCAACCTCCTTGGCAAAGCCCATCTCATGCGTAACCACAAGCATGGTCATGCCCTCTGCTGCAAGCTGCTTCATCAGGTCAAGAACCTCTCCAACCATTTCGGGGTCGAGTGCACTGGTAGGCTCGTCAAAGAGCATAACCTCAGGGTCCATCGCAAGTGCACGAACAATCGCAATTCTCTGCTTCTGTCCGCCCGAAAGCTGACTCGGATAAGCATCTGCCTTCTCCGGAAGTCCAACACGTGCAAGGAGCTCATCCGCCTTCGCGCTTGCCTCCTCGGGAGTCTTGAGCTTCAGCTTGACGGGAGCAAAGGTGATATTTTCCTTCACCGTCATGTGCGGGAAAAGATTGAAGTGCTGGAACACCATACCCATTTTTTGACGCGCAAGATCGATCTGAATATAATTTTCAAGATAGATCTGCTTCATCAGCGCCTTATATGCGCGCCCCTCGTTCTTCTCATTGAGAAGATCCTTTTCCTTGATCTCGGCAATAATCTTTTGAACGATCTCCTCTTCCGAAAGGTCCGAATTTTCCGCCTTATACTTATCAAACATCTTGCCGTAGGTCATAGATGCCTTGATAACGTCAAAGTGAAGATAGGGATCCACGGGAGTGATCAGCTTATCCTTTACCCAGATCTCCCCATAGGTCGGCTTTTCCAGCAGATTGAGACAACGAAGGAAGGTGGACTTACCGCCGCCTGAGGGACCGATAATGACCAGTTTTTCGCCTTTTTTGATTTTGTAGCTGATGCCCTGAAGAATCATCTTTTTTCCGTCAAAGGTCTTATACAGATTTTTGACGTCGATAATGGTATTGTTATCTGTCACTCTTTGCCAACCTCCTTTCGAGTTTCTTAAGCAGATAGCTGAGACCGTATACCAATACGAGATATACAAGCGCAATGGAAATGTACGGGTAATAAACGTTCATGGTACGGGAAATGACTCGCTCCGCCGCCTTCGTCAAATCGATAACACCAAGGAAACCGATGATCGAAGTCTCCTTCAGAAGCGCAATGAACTCATTACCGATGGCGGGAAGAACGTTCTTGATCGCTTGGGGCAGAACGATGCTTTTCATAGTGGTCACCGAGGAAAGCCCGAGGGAGCGTCCCGCCTCGGTCTGACCGATGTCAACGGCGTTAATACCGCCACGCATGATCTCGGCAACGTATGCGCCCGAGTTGAGACCGAAGCCGATCATACCGACCAGCACCGCACGCGTTGACCAAGCAAAAATAATATTATAAGTAATCAAAAGCTGAACAACAACGGGTGTTCCGCGGATCACCGTGGTATAGATCTCACAGATCTTGTCAAGGATCCCCAGCTTTCCCGTTTGCTTATGGAACACACGAATGATCGCCACGATCGCACCGATCGCCACACCGATCAGCGTTGCCACGAAGGCAATACGGATCGTGTTCCAGAAGCCGTTCAGAAACATTTTGTATCGGTCTTCGACAATAAAGGTTTTGACAAAGCCGTCTACTATCTTGTCAAACATTATGTATTTCCTTTCAAACAAGTATCAGCGGGAGATCTTACGGTCTCCCGCTGTTATGATGGCAAAGTTAAATTATGCGCCGACTTCCTGAGCCTTTGCGGAATACTCCTCGACCCATGCGTCGATGGTTCCGTTAGCCATGAGCTCGGTAAGAACCTTGTTGATCGCCTCGAGAAGCTCGGTGTTACCCTTCTGTACGCAGATACCGTACTCCTCAACCTCAGCGGCAGGAGTGCCGTCAGCCTTTACGAGCGGGAACGCCTTGAGATTGCTGTCGTTGGCAACGATGAGCTGAGCGGTCAGCTTATCGGTAACAACGGCGGTCTGCTTGTTCATCGAAGCAGCGGCAACAGCAGGAGAGGTGTAAGGAATGATCTCAGCGGAGCCGAGCGTGCCGTCAGCGATGAGGTCAGCGATCAGAATATCGGAGGTCGTGCCGTTCTGGATACCGATCTTCTTATCCTTCAGATCCTCAAGAGACTTAATAGTCTCGTCAGCGGCAGGAACGATTACGTACTGCTCGGTGGAGGAGTAAGGAATCGAGAAATCAACCTGCTCTGCGCGGTCGGGACGGATGGTGATACCTGCGGCACCAACGTCTGCCTTGCCGTTCTGAACGGAGGTGCAGATGGTATCGAAAGCAACGTCGGTAAACTTAACCTCCATGCCAAGCTCCTCGGCAACTGCCTTCATGATGGCAATGTCTACACCAACGATCTCGTTGTTGTAAATAAACTCATAGGGAGCGAAGCCTGCTTCTGTGTAAACGAGAAGCGTGTTGTCA
>SVRO01000013.1 GCA_015064795.1 Oscillospiraceae bacterium
GCGAACTGAACAGGTCAATTCGCTCTCAAATCTACCGAAATATGGGCTTTTTCCGCTATATTTAGCTGAGTGTTGAGGACTTTGAGGTGTAGGTATCATCAATTTACTTATGTTATGATCGGCGATCCCACCACAGGATACGGCATTTTTGCCGAAAATATGCTGCGACTGATCTCGGAAGAATAGGCAACGGCCTCCGAGGAGCTATGCTCCTCGGAGGTGTTTTTTAGACCATAAAAATGAGGTTGCCTTTTGAAAGATATACTATAATGATAGCATGAATTTTGCAAAAAAGCAAGAAGACAGAAGATTTTTATGTTGAGTATTTTTATGATATTTTCAAATACGAGAGGGTTTGGGAAAAGAAGCGGATTTCTATTTTGAAAATAGAAAATCCAAAGGGCTCTTGAAAAAAATTCTAAAATCTGTTATAATATCGGTATCGTGTATACAAGGAGAAATATTATGATAGAGAAAGAAATAGGTGAGATCCGCCGTACGCTGATCTTTGACAAGACCGCCATCACAACCATTCACGGCTGCTATGTGAACGGTAACCGTGAGATCATTTCGACCTTTGAGCAGGCTGTGGGCATGATGCCCGAGGAGGAGGTCGAGAAATATCTTGCCCTCTTTAAAAAGGTGCTTTCGGGGACGGCAGAGAAAAACCTCATCGACGTTGCTTTCACCTCAGAGCAGGTACAGGATAGTGAGGAGCATCGGCTTTTGATGGCTCTCAAAAACTCGGAGCTGAAGGATAAGGAGGCGGTGGACAAGTTCTTCAAGCTTGTGACCGAATCTCTGGCAATGGACGAAAACTACGTTATCCTTCTGACCTACAACGTCTATGACGTGCCCTTCCGTGCAAGCGACGGACGCAGGGTGGACGCCGAGTCGAACGGGGTATATTCCTATATTCTTTGCAGTGTTTGTCCCGTGAAGATGACCAAGTCGGCACTTACTTACGACGCGACCGACAAGAGCTTTCACCCGAGCACCGTGGCGTCGGCCATTGCCGCGCCCGCGATGGGGTTCCTTTTCCCCGCCTTTGACGGCCGACAGGCCAACATTTACGATGCACTTTTCTACACGGGAAGTGCCGAGGAAGCGCACGAGGATTTTATCTCGGCAGTCTTTCGCGCAAAGGCACCTATGACCGCGGCCGAGCAGAACGTGATTTTTCGCACTGTACTTGCTGAGTCGTTGGAGGAGTCCTGTAGCTTTAATGTGGCCAAAAAGCTTCACAAGCAGATCTGCGAGAGAGTCGTGGAGCATAAGGAAAGCAAGAGCGACGAGCCGCTTTCCGTCTCCAAATATCAGGTACGCGAGATCTTGGAGGATTGCGGCGTGAAGGAGGAGAAGCTCGAAAGCTTTGTGGAGAGCTTTGACGAAGGCTTTGGCAAGGGAACCGATCTTGCACCCAAAAATATCGTGGACGTGAAGCGCTTTGAGGTGCGCACGCCCGATGTTGTGATCAAGGTGGCACCCGATCAGACGCATCTCATTGAAACGCGTGTCATTGACGGCACTAAATACATTCTTATCCGCGCCGACAGCGGTGTGGAGCTCAATGGCCTCAACGTTAGTATTGAGGGATAACAAAAAGGCGGTTTACAACCGCCTTTTCAAATTTTGATTTATCGGTGGGGAACGCTTAGGGAAACTTTTTAAGAAAATACGAGTTTGCTTCGCAACCTCGGTTAACAAATTGGTTGCGTCACTAAAAGTGCCGCATTTGCTTCGCAAACCCCAATTTGTTACAGTTTCCCTAATACCCTTCAAAAACTTTTCCGAAAAATTTTACTGCAAAGTCTGCAAAAACTTTATTGTAAGAGGGCTCCAAGTCATTTTGGTTCTTCGCACTTTGTGCGAAGAACATATACGCCGCGAGCCACGCGGCAGACAAAGAGAGCTCGCTCTCTTTTCTGCGCATGGTGCTTTCGCGGCTCAAAATGACGTGAAGCTTGCACATACCCATGCAAGAAAAGTTTTCGCCCCTCCTTTTTTAAAAGGAGGGCGGGGTGTGGGGCAGAGCCCCACATCGTCTCCCCTACAAACATCAATTTATAAAAGGAAACGGGATCGGTATCGATATCGATCCCGTTTCCTTTTATACGACGTAAAAGAGAATACAAAAGAAATGGAGCAGGCTTCCGAGCACCACGAAGATGTGGAAGATCGAGTGACCGTAGCGCTTCTTACGGCAGGCTACATAAATGACCGCACCCACGGTGTAGCTTACGCCGCCCGCCAGTAAGAAGATGATGGCAGGGAGGCCAAGCGCAAGGTAGGTGGGTTTTGCGGCAAAGATCACCAACCACCCCATAAAAAGATAACAGATCATTGAAAAAACGCTATATTTTTTAAGGTCGATGGCGTTTAAGGTAATGCCGAGTGCGGCGAGCGCCCAGATCACACCGAAGATCACCCAACCGAGTGCGGGCGAGTAGGAGCGCAGCGACGAGAGGGCAATGGGCGTATAGGTGCCTGCGATCAAAAGGAAGATCGAGCAATGGTCGATCACCTGAAAGACCTTTTTGGCAGTTGGGGGCTTGAGTCCGTGGTAGATGCTGGACATGGTGTAAAGCACGATGAGTGCGGCACCGTAGATGGCTCCGCCAACGACACCCCATACGTTGTGGCGGATGGCGGCGAAAATGACGCACAAGGTAACGGCAACGACACCGAGTGCGCCGCCCACAATGTGTGATACCATATTGAAAATTTCCTCGCCGCGCGTGTAATCGGGGAGTTGTCTATCTTTTAGTTTTGTTCTTGTCAATTTACGTTCCCTCTTTCCAGAATGGATTTTCATTGGTGTTCTCGCCGCTCTCATTCAGCGAAATCTTGGTGCCTACATAGGTGGCACTTGGTTTGGTGATGGCAAGGACGAAGTCTTTGCCGCGAGCCAAGATCTCGCGAATGTCGCGATAGGTCTGCGAGCGATAGGGGCGAAGATCGGCCGAAAGGCCGTAAGCATTGATACCAAAGGCTCTTGCTAAATACAGAGCGCGGGGCAGGTGATAGCTCTGTGTGACGATAAGAACTTTTTTGGCCTCAAAGATGTTGGCAAGCCGCCAAAGGCTGTCATAGGTGGAAAGTCCCGCGTGGTCAAGATAGATCGCGTCGGTTGGGACGCCCGCCTCGATGGCGTAGCGTTTCATAACGCCTACTTCGTCATAATCAGGGCTCATGTGGTCGCCGCTCATTAGGATCTTGTCGGCGTAGCCTGCAAAGTAGAGCTCGTTGCCTACCTCCAGTCGATCCCGAAGCATATCACTTGGTACGCCGCCAGGGCGGACTCCTGCGCCGAGCACGACGATGACATCAAACGAACCCTTATATTCCTCAATATCCGAAAGCTCGCCAAGTGTGAGCACGCGTTTTCCCGTGCCGATCAGCAGGATGCAGTTGGCAATCAGAAAGAAGAGCAGAACTGCCGCCGCGGCACTACCTATCACACAAATCACTCTTTTAAGAATTTTTTGCATCCCCTCACCGCCTTTTTCTTATTATACACCATTTTCGCCCCCTTTTCAAGCGCTTTCCCAAAAAATTCACTTTTATAAATTGATGTTTGTAGGGGCAACGCCCCATATAAACAAACAGATAAATCAAAATTTGAAGAGATAAAAACAGGGTTAAGTCGGTTGACTCAACCCTGTTTGGAGTTGTATTAGTCGATCTGGTAGGTCCAACCGAAGCTGTCCTCGATTTTGCCCCACTGAATACCCGTGAGGGTATCGTAAAGCTTTTGAGTAACCGCACCGATCTTGCCCTCGTTTACGGTATACTTTACGTCCTTGTAGCAAAGCTCGCCGATGGGAGAAACGACGGCGGCGGTGCCGCAGCCCCAAGCCTCCTCCAGCGTGCCGTCCTTCATAGCGGCGTCCAGCTCGTCGATGCTGAGAAGTCTTTCCTCAACCTCGTAGCCCTCTTTCTTCAGTACCTCGATGCAGGATTTGCGCGTGATACCGGGGAGAATCGAGCCGCTGAGCATAGGCGTTACGATCTTGCCGGCGATCTTGAACATAACGTTCATGGCACCGACTTCCTCGATGTACTTTCTCTCTACACCGTCAAGCCAAAGCACCTGCGAGTAGCCCTTCTTTTCGGCGCGCTCGCCTGCGCGGTTGGAAGCGGCGTAGTTACCGCCGCACTTGGCGTATCCCGTACCGCCGCGCACGGCGCGGACGTCCTCGGACTCGATCATGATTTTAACGGGGTTGATGCCCTCCTTGTAGTAGCTTCCCACGGGGGAGGCGATGATAACGAAGGTGGCGTGGTGAACGGCGTGAACGCCGAGCGTCTCGTCGTTACCGAACATAAAGGGACGAAGGTAGAGCGACGTGCCGTTAGCTGTTGGTGTCCAATCCTGCTCGGTCTTGACAAAGGTGGTGAGCACCTCAAGTGCAAGATCCTCGGGAATCTGCGGCAAGCAAAGACGCTCTGCCGAGTTATTCATACGGCGAATGTTCTCGATGGGGCGGAAGAGCTGAACCTTGCCATCGGCACGGCGGTAGGCCTTAAGCCCCTCGAAGATCTCCGAGCCGTAGTGAAGCGCGGTGCAAGCGGGGTGGATCTGAAGCGGGCCGAAGGGAATAATGCGTGCGTCGTGCCAGCCCTCCTCGCGCGAGTAATCCATCATAAACATATGGTCGGTGAAAAACTTGCCGAAGCCAAGAGTGCTGCTCTCGGGCTTTTCCTTCGGGCAGGACGTTTTTTCAAAACGAATATCCATCTTTTTGTCCTCCTATCAATATTCTGCACCGATCTGCATGGCCTTGCGGTTGATGTCCAGCATATCGGCACGCTTTGCGGAAATTACCTTTTTGAGTGCCGCCGTAACGCTTTCCTCGCTAAAGTCGTCAAGCTCCTTGAGAAGCTTACCGACGAGGATCATGTTGGCGAGCGTGGGCATACCGTTGTCGCTTGCCAGCTGTGTGGCGGGAACGGCAAATACCTTTACGTCGTCACGGACGACCTTGCGCTCGATGAGCGAGGAGTCCATGATGATCATACCGCCCTTCGCTACGCTGTTTTCATACTTGTCAAGCGAGGGGAGGTTCATGGCGATCAGAATATCGGGGGTGGAGACGATGGGCGAGCCAACCGGCTCGTCGCTCACGATAACGCTGCAGCTTGCGGTGCCGCCGCGCATTTCGGGGCCGTAGGAGGGAAGCCAGCTTACCTGCTTCTCGTCGGTCAGACCCTTATAGGCGATGAACTTACCTGCAAACAGGATACCCTGTCCGCCAAAGCCCGAAAAAAGAAGCTGTTTGGTGCTCATTTCGTTTCCTCCTTTGCCGATCTGTCCTTGTATACGCCAAGCGGGTAGTAGGGAAGCATCTTGTCGTCGATCCATTTCAGTGCGTCCTTCGGCGTCATGCCCCAGTTGGTCGGGCAGGTGGAGACCACCTCAACCAGCGAGAAGCCCTTGCCCTCGATCTGATTCTGGAAGGCCTTCTTGATGGCCTTCTTGGCCTCGCGGATACGCGGAACGGTGTTTACGGTCACGCGCGTGAGGAACTCGGGGCCCTCAAGCTCGGAGAGCATTTCGCAAACACGAATGGGGTAACCGCAAAGCTTCTCGTCTCTGCCGTAGGGCGAGGTCTGCGTAACCTGACCGAGAAGCGAGGTGGGAGCCATCTGACCGCCCGTCATACCGTAGATCGCGTTGTTGATGAAGATGATGGTGATGTTCTCGTTTCTTGCGGCGGAATGCACCGTCTCGGCCATACCGATCGACGCGAGGTCACCGTCACCCTGATAGGTGAAGACGATATTGTCGGGGTTGGCGCGCTTCACACCCGTAGCTACGGCGGGTGCGCGGCCGTGTGCGGCCTCGATCATATCGCAGTTGAAATAGTTATATGCCATAACCGAGCATCCAACGGGCGCGATACCGACCGTCTTACCCTCGATTCCAAGCTCGTCAATGACCTCGGCAACGAGGCGGTGAATGATGCCGTGCGTGCAACCGGGACAATAATGAAGCGGTACGTCGGCGAGTGCGTGGGGTTTATCAAATACTACTGCCATTAGTCGTTACCTCCGTTCTTTGCGGCTTCTTTGATACTTTCGAGTACCTGTTCGGGCGAGGGGATCATACCGCCAACGCGGTTGCAAAGCGTTACGGGAACGCGGCACTCGCTTGCCAGCTTTACGTCCTCGATCATCTGACCCATGGAAAGCTCCACCGAGATGAACTGCTTTACATGCTCGGCCGCCTTCTTAAAGGGAGCCTTCGGGAAGGGCCAAAGCGTGATGGGACGGATCATACCGACCTTAATGCCCATCTTTCTTGCTTCCACGATTGCATTCTTAGCCACGCGTGCGGCAATACCGAATGCGGCGATCGCGATCTCGGCGTCATCCATCATGTACTCCTCGTAAAGCGTCTCGTTTTCCTCGATCTGCTTATAGCGCTCGAAGCGCGCGATGTTGAGCTGCTCCAGCTCCTCGGGAACCAGAGAAAGCGAATTTACGATGTTGTGGGCGCGCTTAAGTCCCGTACCCGTCGTAGCCCAAGGCTTTTCGGGCGCGGGTGCTACGTCGAAGTCAAGAGCCACAGGCTCCATCATCTGTCCCATCGTACCGTCGGCCAAGATCATGGAGGTCATGCGGTACTTGTCGGCAAGCTCAAAGCCGCGTACGGTAAGCTCTGCCATTTCCTGCACCGATGCGGGTGCGAGAACGATCATGCGGAAGTCACCGTGACCGCCGCCGCGCGTTGCCTGGAAATAATCCGACTGGCTGGGCTGGATACCGCCAAGGCCGGGGCCGCCGCGCTGTACGTTGACGACGAGAGAGGGAAGATCCGAGCCTGCAAGGTAGGAAAGTCCCTCGCCCTTAAGCGAGATTCCGGGGCTGGAGGAGGAGGTCATCACGCGAAGGCCTGCGGCGGCAACGCCGTACACCATATTGATTGCCGCGATCTCACTCTCTGCCTGAAGGAAGGTGCCGCCGATCTTGGGCATTCTCTTTGCCATGTAAGCGGCAATTTCGGTCTGGGGGGTAATGGGGTAGCCGAAGTAATGGCGGCAGCCCGCGATGATCGCGGCCTCCGCGATGGCCTCGTTACCCTTCATAAGTACTTTATCTGCCATTGCTTTCACTCACCTTTCCACTTTAATAATGCAGTCGGGACACATCATTGCGCAGGAAGCGCAGCCCACGCAAGCGCCCTCATCGGTAAGCTCGGCGGGGTGATGGCCCTTTTTGTTGATCTTGTCGGGCGCAAGGCGAAGGATCTTTTTCGGACAAACGTCCACACAAAGTCCGCAACCCTTGCAGTTATCGGTTTTGAACGTAAGTTTTGCCATAATTTATAGTTCCTTTCTGTAGAGTATCAAAGATTTTCGTGCTTTTGGAGCTTTAAGGGGAAAAGATTTTCCACTTTTCCGTCAAGCTTTGCCATAAGGTCCTCGCGCACGGCCGTTGCCACGATGGGAAGTCCCGAAAGCGCGGAAACCTCCTCGGCATAGGGTAGGGAGGCCAGCACGTCCTCGGGCGCGGTTTCGGCACCGAGGTTGGTGTTGTTCACAAGGCCCGTGAAGCGTATGCCGCCCGCCGTCTCGATCTCGCGCATGACCTCGATGGTAGAGGCCGCGTCGCGTGTGAGAGGGCGCGAACGGTTGATGACCATTAGCATTTCGTAGTCGTTTTCCTTGAGGATAGCGGGAGCGAGTCTCCCAAGAGCCAAGGCACCGCGGTCGTCGCCGCCGATGTCGAGAATACATTTGAGCGATTTATCGTCGCTGATCGCATACATATCCTGCGGAAGCGCGGGAATATCCACGTTGGAGTTGGCATATTCCGAGCAAATGAGGCGAATGCCTGCGGCCTTCAGCTCATTCTGACTGTCCTTGGCGCGAAAGTACGGATTGACAATATCGAGATCGGCAAGCGCGACGTTCGTTTCCTGTTTTTTCAGGTCGAACGCCATGTTGACGGCGATATTGGTCTTTCCGCTTCCGTAATGGCCGCAGAGCAGCGTGATTCGTTTGTACTTTCTCATAACTTGTTTCTCATGATCTTACCGCTCGTGGTCTTGGGCAGTTCGTCGCGGAATACCACAACACGAGGGTATTTGTAGGGAGCGGTGTGCTCCTTGACGTAATTCTGAATTTCCTTCTTGAGCTCCTCGGTGCCCTCGGTGCCATTGGTGAGAACGATGCTCGCCTTGACGATCTGTCCTCTTACCTCGTCGGGCGCAGCCGAAACGCCGCACTCAAGAACGTAGGGAAGCTCCATGATCACGCTCTCGATCTCGAAGGGGCCGATACGGTAGCCCGAGGACTTGATAACGTCGTCCACGCGGCCAACGTACCAATAGAAGCCGTCCTCGTCGCGCCAAGCGGTGTCTCCCGTGTGGTAGAAGCCGTCGTGCCAAACCTCTTTCGTCTTCTCGGGATCGCCGTAGTAGCCGGTAAAGAGGCCGCAGGGTGCGCCGTCGCGCACGTCAATGACGATCTCGCCCGTCTCACCGTCGGGCACGGGATTGCCCTCGGAATCGACAATGCTGACCTTGTAGATCGGAGCAGGCTTTCCCATAGAGCCGATTTTGTGCGTAGCACCGCGCATATTACCGATGATCATGGTGCTTTCGGTTTGACCGAAGCCCTCAAGGATCTGAAGTCCCGTTGCTTTTTCGAATTGGCGGTAGACCTCGGGGTTGAGTGCCTCACCTGCCGTGGTCATGTGGCGTACGGAGGAAAGGTCGTATTTGGAGATGTCCTGCTTGATCATCATACGAAGCATGGTGGGCGGAGCGCAGAACGTGGTGATCCCGTATTTCGCAAAGAGGGGAAGAATATCGGCGGCGTCAAAGCGGTCGAAGTCGTAAACGAAGGTCGCCGCCTCGCAGAGCCACTGACCGTAAAGCTTACCCCACATGGCCTTTGCCCAGCCCGTGTCCGAGATGGTGAAGTGCAGGCCGTCGGGGTCGACGTTGTGCCAATATTTCGCGGTATGGAAGTGGCCGAGCGCGTATTTGTAATTGTGCGCCGCGACCTTGGGGTAGCCCGAGGTGCCCGACGTGAAGAACATCAGCATCAGGTCGTCGCCGCCCGGCGCGTCCTCACCGCGATTGTAGTGCGTGCTGTAAAGTGTATATTCCTCGTCGAAATTGCGCCAGCCCTCGCGCTCGCCGCCCACGAGGATGCGGTGCTTAAGCGTGGGGATATCGCGTGCAGCGTTCTCAACCTCGGTGGCGGTGTTGCCGTCGGCGGTACAGAGGATCGCGCTGATATCTGCGGTGCGGAAGCGGTACTCAAAGTCGTGCTCTTGGAGCTGATTGGGGGCGGGAATGGCAATGGCACCCAGCTTGTTTAAACCAAGCATCGCAAACCAGAACTGATAGTGACGCTTGAGAACCAGCATGACCTTGTCGCCCTTCTTGATGCCGAGCGACTTGAAGTAGTTGGCGCACTGCGCCGAGGCTCTCTTCATGTCGCGGAAGGTGAAGCGGCGTTCGGTGTGGTCCTTGGCAATGTGGAGCATTGCCAGCTTGTCGGGCTCGCGCTCGGCAAGCTCGTCCACGAGGTCGAAGGCAAAGTTGAAGTTCTCGGTGTTTTTAAAGGTAATCGACGTGGGCGTACCGTTTTCATTCTTGGTAACGTCGATAAATTTCTTATAAATTCGATCCTTGGTATCGAATTTGATCTTGCTCGTGCTGGCGATCGCCTTGGGTGTCACGAGCTCGGGGATGGGCTCGCCCGAGGGGTTCAGCACGATGGCGTAGAAGATACAGTCCTTGCCGCCAACGGCGATCATACCGTGCGGCGTTTCACTGTTATAGTAGATACTGTCGCCGGGGCCGAGCGTTTCCTTATGGTCGCCGATCTGCACCATAAGCTGTCCCTCAATGACGATGTCACACTCCTGACCGGCGTGCGAGGTAAGCTCGATGTCGCGGCGTTGTGCCTCCTCGTCGTACACGCTTCGCACGTAAAGAGGCTCGGCAATACGGTTCTGGAAGGCGTAGGCAAGGTTATAATAGGTCATGCCATGCGCCTGCGCAATGGTCTGTCCGCCCCCTGCGCGCGTGACGGTATAGGAACGAAGATTGGGGCTGTAGCCCTCGATGATATCGGTGACGTTTACACCGAACACCAAGGCACAACGGTAGATAAAGGTAAAGTTCAGATCGCTTTTTCCGCTCTCGCAGTCGGCGTACTCTGTGGGGGTGATGCCCGTCTTTGCCGCCATGTCCTCGATGGAGATACCCTCAATTTCACGAAGCTCGCGAATACGCGCTGCCATTTCTTGAATTTTAAAATCAAGTCCGGTAATTTTTTGCATATTTTCCTACCTTTCGTGGAACGAAAAACACTCGTCCCAAAGTAAAATGACTTTGAGACGAGTGTAAAATACAACACCCGCGGTACCACTCAAATTGCGGAGAACCGCCACTCTTGGAATCCAACAATTCCTATGCCTTTACGCAGCAATCACGGAGAGGGTCTACGGCAAACGCTTTCTTCCTCTCGGCTCGGAAGCTACAAACAACGATGCTCTCCCCATGGCTTGCACCAACCGCCACTTCTCTGTGGGGGTCCCACATCGCGTCCTCTTCGTCAACGCCTTTCAATATACGGATATTTTATCATAGCTTGAGGGTTTTGTCAAGTACTTCTTTGTATTTTTTCAATTAAAGCTTGTTTCGCTGGATCTTTCCGCTGATGGTCTTGGGAAGCTCGTCACGGAACACGACGATACGGGGGTACTTATAGGGCGCCGTGTTTTTCTTGACATAGTCCTGAATCTCTTTCTTGAGTTCCTCGGTGCCTTCGGTGCCCTTCGTTAATACGATGCTTGCCTTGACCACCTGACCTCTCACCTCGTCGGGAACGGCCGAAACGCCGCACTCAAGGACGTAGGGAAGCTCCATGATAACGCTTTCGATCTCGAAGGGGCCTATGCGGTATCCCGAGGACTTGATGACATCGTCCACACGTCCGACGTACCAATAGAAGCCGTCCTCGTCGCGCCATGCGGTGTCACCCGTATGGTAGAAGCCGTCGTGCATGACCTCGCGCGTCTTTTCCTCGTTGCGATAGTAGCCGGCAAACAAACCGCAGGGGGTCTTGTCGCCAAGGCGTACCACGATCTCGCCGACCTCACCGTCGGGAACGGGATTGCAGTCGCTGTCCACGATCATGATATCATACAGCGGGCTGGGCTTACCCATGGATCCCAGCTTGTGCGTGCCGCCCATGAGGTTGGCGATGGCAAGCGTAAGCTCGGTCTGTCCAAAGCCCTCCATGATCTGCAGTCCCGTTGCCTTTTCGAATTGACGGTAGACCTCGGGGTTGAGTGCCTCGCCTGCTGTGGTCATATGGCGGATGGAGGAGAGATCGTATTTGGAGATGTCCTGCTTGATCATCATGCGGAGCATGGTGGGCGGAGCGCAGAACGTGGTGATGCCGTACTTTGCAAACATGGGAAGGATTTCGGACGCGTCGAAGCGGTCAAAGTCATAGGTGAAGACCGCGCCCTCGGCGAGCCACTGGCCGTAGAGCTTACCCCAAAGGGCTTTACCCCAACCGGTATCCGAGATGGTGAAGTGAAGTCCGTCCTCGCTGACGCCGTGCCAATATTTTGCCGTGATGTAGTGTCCGAGCGGATATTCGTAGGTATGTGCGGCGATCTTCGGGTAGCCCGTCGTGCCCGAGGTGAAGAACATGAGCATCAGATCCTTGCCGCAGGGGGTTTCCTCGGTGCGATAGAAGTGCGCGCTGAAGAGGGGATAATTTTCATTGAAGTCATGCCAGCCGTCGCGCTTACCGCCGACGAGAACTCTCGTCTTGAGAGAGGGGCATTTGTCAAGGCAAAGGTCGATCTGATTTGCCACGTCACCGTCTGCGGTGCAGACTACGGCACTGACCTCGGCGCTGTTGAAGCGGTACTCAAAGTCGTGTGCCTGAAGCTGATTGGTTGCGGGGATTGCGATCGCGCCCAGCTTGTGAAGTGCCAAGATCGAGAACCAGAACTCATAGTGACGCTTGAGCACGAGCATCACGCGGTCGCCCTTCTTGATACCCAAGGACTTGAAGTAGTTGGCAACCTGTGCCGAGCCGCGCTTCATGTCGTTGAAGGTGAAGCGACGCTCGTTCTTATATTTATCAATATGAAGCATTGCCAGCTTGTCGGGCTCGCGCTTGGCGATGGCATCCACCACGTCAAAGGCAAAGTTGAATTTGTCCTCGTTCTCGAATTCGATGGCGGTGGGGTAGCCCTTCTCGTTTTCGGTCATATGAATGAATTTTTCGCTGATGAGAGGACGGTTGCTCGTGCGGGTGGGGAAGAGCGTGTCGCGTACGACGGTCTCCTTCTCGTTCTCACCGGGAAGAACGATGGCCACGAAGTAGCAGTCGCGTCCGTCCACGGCGATCATACCGTGCGGGGTAGAGCTGTTATAGTAGATGCTATCACCCTCGCTGAGATATTCCACGTTGTCACCGATCTGAATTTTCAGGCGGCCGCTCATGACGAAGTCAAATTCCTGGCCCGAGTGCTTGGTCGTGTGGATGGGCTTATCCTGAAGCTCGGGGTCGTATTCGTAATGTACCCAATAGGGCTCGGCGATCTTCTTGCGGAAGTTGGGGGCGAGGTTCTGAATGTCGATGCCGTCCTCCTTCGCCGTTGCCTGACCTTGACCTTTACGGGTAATCGTGTAGGACGAAAGGTGTGCGCTCTTTCCCTCCAAAAGATCGCTGATGCCGATACCGAAGGTGAGGGCGCATTTATGAATAAAGGTGAAGGGGAAGTCAAGCTGACCGTTTTCGTACTGTAGGTACTCGTCAAGACTTACCTCTGTCTTTTCTGCCATTTCGGCTTCATTCAAGCCAAAAATCGTACGCATTTCGCGAATTCGGGACGCGACCTCCATAAGCTTTTCTTGAGAAACCGTTGCCATACTTAGATCATCCTTTCTTTGAAAAAATTAAAAAATAAACACCCGTCTCAATCTTTGAGACGGGTGTAAAAAACACTCGCGGTACCACTCAAATTGCAACCCTCAGGTTGCCCCTTTTGGAATCGAACAATTCCTATGCACTGACGTAGCATACACGGGAAGCGCTACTTGCTCTTGCGTTCGCACCTCCGACTCGGAAGGGATAGGTCATAGAAAGCACCGTTACCGACTCACACCAACGTCGGCTCTCTGGGAACAAGTGGATTTCGACCGTCTTCGTCACAGTCTTTTTATGAATTTACAGATATTTTATCACTCCTGTCGTGATTTGTCAAGGGTTTTTTTGAAATTTTTATTATTTTTTGTTTTTATGGGCAGCAGGTTTTACAGGGGACATATCCCTGTGCAATCAAGTCGGCTCGGTCACCCGTGTAGTCTCTTCGGTTCTCGTCCTTGATTTTATCGACCCAATGGCAAGAGTCACAGTGAAATTTTTCGGTGTTCGAGTTAAGAACATAATGTTTAGAGATCGTCTCGGAGTCAATCGTCTCGGGTGCGGTGGTTTCGGGTGCGGAAATATCGGAGTCTGCACTCGGCGCGGTTGAAAAACGCCCCGTTAAGAAAAGCAACAAGACAAGAAAAAGTGTGAAAAGGGTACGATGTAATGCTTTTGCTTTCATCATATTTCTCCTATAAAAAAGTGTGTGCAACCGAAGTCACACACACCGAAAAATGCCAGACTTCGACTTGCTACCACACAAAAATCGAAATATCATTTTATCGCAGAAGTGGATAAAATGAAGTCAGCACTTTTACCATAATAAAGTGCCCACCTCAACGAAATAAAATGATATGTATTTGATTTTTGTGTGGTGATTACATTATACACCCTTTTTTCTTTTTTGTAAAGTATAAATTTATAAAAAGAACATAATTGCGCGCAAAAAAGGGCAGACCGCACGGTCTGCCCTTACATTTTATTTGTGAGAAGGGTTTTGAAAGGGGAATGGGGAAAACTTTTGCAAAAGTTTTCCCCATAAAAATCTTAATTATTTACCGAAGTATCTCTCAAGGAGACCCTGGAATGCCTTGCCGTGACGAGCCTCGTCGCGTGCCATTTCGTGCACGGTGTCGTGGATGGCGTCAAGGTTTGCCATCTTGGCCATCTTAGCGAGCTCGAACTTACCCTCGGTTGCACCGTTCTCAGCGGCAACGCGCATCTCAAGGTTCTTCTTGGTCGAGTCGGTTACGACCTCGCCGAGAAGCTCTGCAAACTTAGCGGCGTGCTCAGCCTCCTCGTAAGCTGCTTTCTCCCAATAGAGACCGATCTCGGGATAGCCCTCTCTGTGAGCGACTCTTGCCATAGCGAGATACATACCAACCTCACAGCACTCGCCGTTGAAGTTTGCACGAAGACCCTCGATGATCTCCTCCGATGCGTCCTTCTTACCGATGCCTACGATATGTTCTGCTGCCCAGGTCATCTCGGTTTCAACAAGCTCCTCAAACTTTTCAGCGGGTGCCTTGCAAAGAGGGCACTGCTCGGGTCTTACATCCGACTCTACAATCTGTCCGCAAACTGCACATTTCCACTTTTTCATAACTAAAATCCTCCTAAAAAATATGAATTAAAAAATTTTAACAATATCTTCGACCGAGACGGCGGGATCGATCAGAGCGGCAACAGTAACCTTCTCCAATTTTTTCACAACGTCGCGGTTGATTACGTCGAATACACAGTGAACGAAGCACGCGCCCTTGTTTTCACCGCTCTTGGAGCAGACGTGATCCTCGGATAAGCATCGCGAAATGGTGATCTCGCCGTCGATAAGCTCGATGGTATCCTTCATCGTGATGTCCTTCGCGTCGCGCCCGAGGCGATAGCCGCCGTTGGCGCCCTTGAAGGAGCAGACCAGCTTTCCAAGCACCAGCTTTCTCAAAATTTTCAGCGCAAAGCGCTGTGTGATACAGCAATGCTCCGCGATGGTGTTGGCGTCCATCGTTTCATCGCGCTCGGCAAGGAGACAAACGATTCGAATGGCGTAATCGGCTTCCTGTGTGATTCTCATGTCCTGACCTCATTGTATACTTTTTTAGTACACATTGATTATACCGCGTTTTTTTTCATTTGTCAATAGGTTTTTAAAATATTTTTTTAAAAATTTTGGAAGCGAGGAGATATTGACAAACGTGGGAATTTTACATATAATATAAAAAGTGTCTTTATGGATTTGAGGAAATACATGGATAATCAAAGCTTATTTTTGGAAACCAAGCCGCGCAGGCTTTTCTTTAAGGCGGCACTCCCTGGTAGCATTGGCATGGTGGTGGCGTCGCTCTATATGGTGTTTGACTCGATCTTTGTGGGAAAGCTGATCGGCACGACGGCCTTTGCCGCACTCGGCCTTGCCTTTCCGCTTGTGATCGTCAATTTTGCCCTCTCGGATCTGATCGGTGTCGGTGCCTCGGTGCCGATCTCGATCTTTTTGGGGCGCAAGGAAGAGGATAAGGCCAACAATTATTTCACCTGTGCCACGCTCTTGATCTTTTTGACGGGGCTTTTCATGGGGCTTTTGATGTTCCTCGCGGCCCCCTTCTTTATGCGATTGATGGGGGCGGACGGTGAGCTCGCGGCACTTGGCGTGCGGTATATTCGCGTTTACGCGATCTTTTCGCCCCTTACCACGCTGACCTTTGCGCTGGATAACTTCTTGCGCATTTCGGGAAAGATCAAGACCAGCATGGCTTTAAACGTCGTGATGAGCCTTGGCATGATCCTCTTGGAACTCTTGCTGATCCTCGGCTTCGATATGGGGCTTGACGGCTCCACGTTCGGTGCCAATATCGCCTTTACGATTGCGGTGCTTTTCGGGCTTGCCTTCTTTTTGACGGGTAAGCTGCAACTCAAATTTGTAAAACCCGTGTTTTCGTGGGCGCTTATTGCACAGATCGTCAAAAACGGTTTTCCCAACTTCCTCACCAACGTGTCGGGGCGTATTTTTTCCTTCGTGATGAACGTGATGCTGCTCTCCATGGGCGGCGAGGAGGCGGTGGCGGTCTACGGCATTATGATGACGGCGGGCGGCGTTGTGGAGCAGATCCTTTACGGCATTTTGGACGCGCTTCAGCCTGCCGTGGGCTATAATTTTGGAGCGGGGCGCATGGACCGCGTGCGCGCGATCGAAAAATACTGCTTTTCGGTAGGTGCCATGATCTCGTGCGCGTTTGCCGTGCTGATCTTCGTCTTTCCCGCTACCATTGCGCTTCCTTTTTTGGAGGATGTGGCACTTTTGCCGATGGCCGAGCACGCGCTTCGCATCGGAAGCTTTACTTATCTCGCCAAATGGTTTAGCCATGCGGTGCAGAGTATGTTTATGGCACTTGAGAAGCCGCTTATTTCGCTCGTTATCTCGTTTGCCTCGGCCTTTGCTTTCCCGCTTTTGCTGATCGCAGCACTTTTGCCGCTTAATCTTGACGGCCTGTGGCTCAACTACACCGTGACGGCCTATCTCACCTCCGCTCTTGCCTTTGTACTTGTGCGGAAGAACAAAAAGCTTCTGGCTCTTGACTTTTGTGGAAAAGTATGATACAATAGATTATGGATTATAATAACTGAAGGAGTGATAGATATGTCGGATACGAGAAAGAAGGTAAGCGGGCAGTACCTCGAATACAAGGGCAAGCCGCTGGTGCGTGAGGGAAATACCATTTGTTATGGCGATATGGAGGTCGATAAGTGCATTTTGATTTTGGAGATCATGTCGTATAAAACGGTGGATAACAATAGCATTCCCGATAAGGTCTTTATTCAGGTGATCGATTCCAAGGACCCCACCAAGATCATCAAGCAGGGGGAGAAAAACGGACTTTACGACGCCTTTTCCATTGGATTTGTTTGGTTGGAAAGAGCGCTTGCTTGATATTTTTTTCGGAAACGGAATCAACCGCGCTATGCGCGGTTGATTTGCTTTTTAGGAGGGTAAGGTTATGGGAGAAATTTATAAGACGCTGACCGAATACAATACCGTCTCGGTGTTGGTTCGTTTGTTTTTGGCCGTCATTTGCGGCGGACTTATTGGAATTGAGCGCGGCCGAAAGCGTCGCCCCGCGGGCTTTCGTACGCATATGCTGGTCTGTCTCGGAGCGGCCGTGACTATGCTGATCAGTCAGCATCTTTGGCTGGAAGGCTATACCACCGATCTTGCGCGTCTTGGCGCACAGGTGGTAAGCGGTATTGGTTTCTTGGGCGCGGGTACCATTCTCGTCACGGGGCGTCATCAGATCAAGGGACTGACCACGGCGGCAGGCCTTTGGGCGTCGGCAAGCATCGGTCTTGCCATCGGTGCGGGCTTCTACGTAGGCGCGCTTTTCGCCTTTGGCTTCGTGCTTCTGACCATCACGCTTTTCTCGCGCCTTGAGGCGCGGCTTATCGCATCGGCACGCAACATGAATCTGTACGTTGAGTACGCCGATAGCGAGACGCTGGGACACGTGATCGACAACGTAAAGCGGCTTGAGGTGCGGATCTACGATGTGGAGATCACCAAAAACCGCGCCACCGAGGGAATTTCCACGGGGGCGATCCTTTCGCTTCGGTTGCCCAAAGCCCTGCCGCACGCGGTCGTCATGGCGGAGATCGCCTCGTCGGACGGCGTAAAGGGCGTGGAAGAGCTGTAAGGGGGCAGAGCTATGAAGGAATTTTTACTGCTTCTTGACGACTTTAACACCGTGAGCATTGCCGTGCGATTTGCACTCGCGGTGCTTTGCGGCGGGATTATCGGCGTGGAGCGCGAGCATAAGCGCCGCGCGGCCGGCTTCCGCACGCATATTCTTGTGTGCGTGGGGGCGGCCATGACGCCGATGCTTGGGGAATATTTGCTCTCGCTACGCGCCGCCGCACCCGAGAATTTTGCCGCAGATCCCTTGCGTCTTGCGGCGCAGGTCATTACGGGCATGGGCTTTATCGGTGCGGGCACCATCATCGTCACCCGTCGCCGACAGGTCAAGGGCCTGACCACAGCAGCAGGGCTTTGGACGGCCGCCATCGTCGGAATTGCCGCAGGAGCGGGGTGTTATCTCGAAGCGGCGTTTGCTACGGTCTTGGTGCTTTTGACCGAGCTGGTTTTCTCAAAGATGGAGTATTTTTTGGTGGCAAGTGCGCGCGTGATCAATGTGTACGTGGATTTTACCGATAAGCGTGAGCTTACCCACATTTTCGGCGTTTTGCGTGAGCGCGGCATTGAGATCCTCGACTCCGAGATCAGCAAAAGCCCCGAATTTGATAGCATCAACGCCATTCTTATGCTGAAATTTCCGAAAAAATTCAAGCACGATGAGATCTTGGAGGAAATTATGTCACTCGAAAGCGTAAGACAGGTGGAGGAACTGTGATAGATAGGAAAAAGGACAGAGAACGAAATTTCTCTGTCCTTTTTCTATTATCTTTTCCCCGTTTTTATTTCGCCGTGTTTTTGCTCGTATGCCTCGATGCAATCTCGAATGAGAATTAGGATTTGACTGTTGGCACTTCTTCCTTCGTAATCTGCCATTACATGTAATTTGTCGAGTGTTTCCTCTTCAATTCGTATCGATAAACTTTTTACAGCTATAACAACCTCATTTGTTAACTGTTTTATTTTTTTGAAAGAGTGGCTCGTCCTTGGCACATAACCATGTGCCGATTATCATAAGCCCGAGTGCGATAAAATATGTGTTTTGCGGAAGTTCGCGAAAGATGGCGAGAGATAAAAACGTACCTATAAAGGGGGCGATGGCATAATATGCACTCGTTCTTGCCGCGCCGAGGAGTCTTTGTGCATATACATAGAAAAATATACTCAAGCCGTATGCAACGAAGCCAATGCCAAGAATGGCAAAGACGCTCCAAAGGACGGTTATGCGTTCACCGATGCAAAGACCTATCACAACGGAGCCGAGCCCCGAAAAGATGCCCTTTAACAGCACAATCTGCAAAGGATCCTTCGAGGATATCTTTCGCGTGCAGTTGTTTTCAAAGCCCCAGCAAACGCAAGCAAGGAGAATGAACAGCGAGCCAAATGAAAATTGCAGGCTT
Source organism: Oscillospiraceae bacterium (assembly GCA_015064795.1). Classification (GTDB taxonomy): domain Bacteria; phylum Bacillota; class Clostridia; order Oscillospirales; family CAG-272; genus RGIG8775. Next base: position 18,996 of record SVRO01000013.1, read on the forward strand.
GCCATATCTTTCAAGGAAAGCAGTGCACAGGATAAGGTGACAAAGCATATGCCGCACCATAAGCGAGCGCTGAGTTTTTCTTTGAATATGGCAAGGGCGATGATGGCCGTGGCCACGATCTCAAAATTGTTGAGCAGAGAAGCCCCCGCTGCCGTTGTGGATTGTAAGCCAAGCAAAAGGAAGATCGGTGCTGCAATGTCGAGTAAGATCATAGCAATCGTGTAGGGCCATTCCGATCGTGTTATTTTGGCTTCATTTTTCGTTGTCCCTTTTGCCTTGCGAAGTAGCGCAATGAGCCCCATTCCCAGTCCTGCCCCGATGTATAAAAAGCCTGCCATGAGAGTTGGAGGCATATAATCCAACAATACTTTTGAGAACGGCGAATTTATGGCATATAGAGCAGCCGCCAAAACGGCTAGGAATATCCCTGTTTTTATCGACTTGTTCAAGACTGTTTGAAAATGAATTTACAGAGAAAAAGGATTCTGCTCGGCGGCCTCACGCATGGCGTTGATGACGTGACGGGGCTTGGTGGCGTTGAAGATAGCCGAACCTGCCACGATCACGTTGGCACCTGCAGAGGTGGCAAGGCCGACGTTCTTCTCGTTGATACCGCCGTCCACCTCAATGTTGATGTTGAGGCCGTGTTCGGTCGCGTACTTGCGGATCTCGCGCACCTTATCCAGTGCGCCGTAGATGATGCTCTGTCCGCCAAAGCCGGGGTGAACGGTCATAACGAGGACCATGTCCACAAGCTCAAGAAGCGGAACCACAACGTCCCAAGGGGTGTCGGGCGAGATAGCAAGGCCCGTACGAATGTCCTTGTCGCGCATATAGCGAAGCACATCCGCGCAGTTCTTGCAGCTCTCGTAGTGAATGGTAATGCTGTCGGCACCTGCGGCGATGAAATTGTCTATGTAGCGAATGGGCTCTACGATCATCAGATGCACGTCAAAGTAGAGCTTGCTGATGGGACGAATGTTTTCGATGAGACCGGGACCGAAGCTGAGGTTGGGAACGAAAACGCCGTCCATAACGTCAAGGTGAAGATAGTTGGCACCCGCCTCCTCGATCTTATGGATATCCTCGGTAAGATTGGCGAAGTTGGCGGCAAGCAGGGAAGGGGCAATGTAAATCATAAAATATCCTTTCTTGCGGAAGGTCTTCCGCTTATTTTTGTCGAAGTGAGTTTCTTTTCGGTGTCAGAATACGATTTCTGTCATATTCTGATAGTAAGAATCGCGTAAGGCGGACGGACGGTTCGTTGAAAAAACAAAACGTGTGGGAAAGATATCCGTTCGGTCTTTCGCTTTTTATATTTTTTGGAAGGCAGGCTTTTTTTCTTCGATCAGGCAGAGGGCGTGGGCGGCAATGCCAAGTCCCGTGCCTGTAAAGCCGAGGCCTTCCTCGGTGGTGGCCTTAACGCTTATGTCATCTTTGGAAAGTCCAAGTGCTGCTGCGAGATTTTCACGCATCTTTTCAATGTGGGGGGCGAGCTTTGGCCGTTCGGCAAGCACCGTGGCGTCGATATTGACGATGCGGTAGCCCCGTTCGGCAAGCCGTTTCGCCACATGAGTGGCAAGAAGTAAGCTGTCCGCCCCCTTATACGCAGGGTCGGTATCGGGAAAATGCTTCCCAATGTCACCAAGTGCCGCGGCGCCAAGCAGGGAATCCATCACAGCGTGCGTAAGCACGTCGGCGTCCGAGTGGCCGAGAAGGCCTTTTTCGTAAGGAATCTCTACCCCGCCGAGAATGAGGCGTCTGCCCTCGACAAGTCGGTGTACGTCGTATCCGTGTCCGATCCTCACGGCGTCACCTCCTCGTCTCGCATGGCAAGGATGGCGGCGGCAAGTGGGATATCCTCTTGCGTGGTGATCTTGATGTTGCGCTTGGAGCATTCCACAAGGCGAATGCGGTAGTCGATATTTTCCACCAGCGCGCAATCGTCGGTGACGGTAACACCGTCACGCGCGGCGATCGCCAGCGCGGTTTGGTAGATATTGACGCCGAACACCTGCGGTGTGCGGGCAAGCCAGATGTGGTCGCGGTCAAGCGTTTTTTCGATGAGGCCGCTTTTTTCGCTTTTCACGGTCTCCTCGACGCGAACGGCCGCGGCCGCGGCACCCGATGCATAAGCGGCCGCGTTTATGCGGTCGATCTCCTCGGGGGTGATGAGGCAACGCGCGCCGTCGTGGATCGAAACGAAAGCGGTCTTGTCCGAGATGGCAGAAAAGGCGTTTTTGACCGACGCCTGTCGGGTCTCGCCTCCCATGACTACCTTTTTCAATTTGGTAATGCCGTAGTCTTTGGCAAGTGTTTGGTAAAGAGCAAGCTCCTCTTTTTTTGCGGCTATGACGATCTCGTCCACGCTGTTTGCTCTTTCAAAGGCAAGGAGTGTATGAACAATAACGGGAATGCCCCGAAGCTTCAGCATTTGCTTGGAGATGCCGTCGCCCATGCGACTCGAGCTTCCGCCCGCCACGATGATTGCCGTGGTGTAATGGCTTTTCTTTGGCCTTCCGAATACACTTCGGACGGCTTCGGCTATTTTCTGCGCCAAGGTTTCCGTTTCATTCACATCCTTTCCTTTGGGTTTTGTTTTTCTTACAGAATGATATTGCCGTTTTCGACGGCGGTAATCATATCCACGCGCTTTGCGTGCTTTCCGCCCTGATATTCGGCTGCAAGGAAGTTGTCCACAAGGTCGAAGGCGAGTCCCATGCCGACAACGCGAGAGCCGAAGCAAAGGACGTTGGCATCGTTATGCTCACGTGTGAGGCGTGCGCTGAAGGTATCCGAGCAGCAAGCGGCGCGAATGCCCTTGTGCTTGTTGGCCACGAGCGACATACCGATACCCGTGCCGCAAACGAGAATACCGAGAGGGGCCTTGCCCTCTTTGATGCCTACGCAAAGACGGTTGGCAAATACGGGGTAATCACAGCTCTCCAGCGAGTCGTTGCCGACGTCGATGGGCGTATAGCCGAGCTCCTGAAGATGCTCGATGACCTTAAGCTTCAGCTCGTAGCCTGCATGGTCCGAGCCAATCAAAATGTTTTTGTTTTCCATAATGTTTCCTCTTTATATTTTTTATATTTCTATAGAATTTTTTTCTTTTTCTGCGCGTTCGCGCTCGGCCTGTGAAAGTCGAAGATAAGTGGGGACAAGCTCGGTGTCGGTCCTTCTTGCGCCTTCCTTATACTGCTTCAAGGCGCACATGGCAACCGAGTAAGCGTTTTGCGGAATGAGAACGGCAGGTGTTTCGGCCGCGGTAAAGCGTGAAAAGCCCGCACGTGTGATATCGTAGCCGTCACCCGAGAGGTAGACGGGGCGCACCTGCATCAAAAGCTCACTCTCAAGCTCCGCGATCGCGATGGCGCGGTCGGGGGTGAGGCGGCGCGGTGTATCCTTGGCATTTACATCAAAGAGTGCGGTATAGACCTGCGAGCGCCGCGCGTTCATCACGGGGCAAGCAATACCGTCAAAGCCGATGAGGTTATAGGCAAGAGCCTCCAGGGTGGAAACGCCCACACAGGGCTTGTCCTTGCCAAAGGCAAGGCCCTTGACCGTGGAAACGCCGATGCGAACGCCCGTAAAGGAGCCCGGGCCCTCGGAAACAGCAAAAAGGTCAATATCCGACGCGGTGATACGCGCCGCTCTCATGACCGCCTCAACCATGGGCAAAAGCGTTTCGCTGTGCGTGTTGCCAAGGTTTATGGTGTAGTTGGCCAGCATTTTTTCGTCGTCGCAAAGTGCGACCGATGCGGCGATTGCTGTGCTATCCAGTGCAAGTATCAGCATGATCCTTCCATTCTTTCTATCGTAATGCTTCTCTCGTTTTCGTCCTCCGGCGTTTTTTCGATCAAGACGCGGAAATAGTCGTCTGGCAGGGCGAAGGGAATGTTTTCGCTCCACTCCACAAGACAGATGCCGCGGTCAAGGTAGTCGTAAAAGCCGATGGAATACAGGTCGTCCTCGCCCTCGATACGATACATATCGAAGTGAAAAACGGGAATTTTTCCGCCGCGGTACTCGTTGACGAGTGCGAAGGTGGGGGAGCGCACCGCCGCGTTCGGTGAGATCACCGAAACAAAGCCACGCACGAACGCGGTCTTGCCCACGCCGAGATCGCCGTAAAGCGCAACAAAGGGCGGCAGCCCCTTGTCCTCCGTCATAGCGGCGGCAAGTGCCTGTCCGATCTCCTCGGTCTCCAGAGGCGTATGCGTTGCGGTTTTCTTCCAAATCATCGCAGTGCTTCCTTTACAAAATAATCCATTCTAAATTATACCATAACTTTCTTCAAAAGTAAAGGGGAAAACGGAATATATTTTTTCGCTTCTTTCGACAAAGAGCGGAGGATAAATTGATGTTTGTAGGGGAGAACGCCAAGGGCTCTGCCCTTGGAACCCGCAAGTTTTTGAAAAAACTTGACTAAAACTTTTCTTGCATGGGTACGCATAAACATTACGTCATTTTGAGCCGCGCACAGCGCACGCGCAGAAAAGAGAGCGAGCTCTCTTTGTCTGTCGCGTGGCTCGCGGCGTAAACGTTCTTCGCACAAGGTGCGAAGAACCAAAATGACTTGGACAACTTTTGCTATAAAAATTTTGCAGACTTTGTAGTAAAAATTTCCAGAAAAGTTTTTGAGGGTGGTAGGGAACTTTTTTCAAAAAGTTCCCTACACGTTCTCTCCCCGATAAATCAAAATTTGAACGCAAAAAATGGGGCTGTCTCAAACGCTCTGAATGTTGCATTTGAGACAGCCCCGTTGGCTTTAGAGTTCGTTACGAAGCAGATCCTCGAAGCTTTCGCGGCGGAGGATCTGTTTTGCCTGACCGTCCCGCAGCATCAGCATGGCAGGGCGGGGGAGGCGGTTATAGTTAGAGGCCATGGCGTAGTTGTAGGCACCCGTGGTGAGAACGGCGAGCGTATCGTTGCGCGCAGGCTTGGGGAGCGGGACGCCCTCTTGGATAAGGTCACCGCTTTCGCAGCAACGTCCCGCCACGGTGCAGACGGTATCCTTCGCGTCGTGCATACGGTTGGCAAGCAAAATGCTGTAGGGCGACTGATAGAGCGCGTAGCGCGGATTGTCAGGCATACCGCCGTCGATCGAGACGTAATTGCGGAAGCCCGGAATGGTCTTGAGTGTGCCGACGGTATAGAGCGTCAGTCCCGCATCGGCCACGATGCTTCTGCCCGGCTCCATGCGGATTGCGGGCATATCGAGCGAAAGCGTGGCGCAAAGCTCCTTCATTTTTGCGGCGATCTTGGCGATGTTTTCGGCATAATCGATCGCGGGGTGCGATTCGAGATAGCGCACGCCCATGCCGCCACCGAGGTTGAGCTCCTTTGCGATGTAGCCCAGCGTGTCGCGGGCATCTGCAATAAAGCGAAGCATGATCGCGGCGGCGTCGGTGAAGGGCTCGGTCTCGAAGATCTGCGAGCCGATATGACAGTGAAAGCCAAAGAGGTCGATATGCTTTTGCGCAAGTACCGTGCGGACGAAGGCCATGGCTTGTCCCGTTTCGATGGCAACGCCGAACTTCGAATCCACGCTTCCCGTGGAGATGGCCTTGTGCGTGTGCGGATCGATTCCGGGGGTCAAACGAATGAGAATCTTTTGTGTTTTACCGCGCTTTTCGGCTTCGCGCTCGATGGCGAGAAGCTCCTCCTCGTTATCGCACACGAAATATCCTACGCCCACGTCCATTGCGTAGGCAATGTCGGCGTCGGTCTTGTTGTTGCCGTGGAAGTAAGCCTTTTCCATGGGAAAGCCTTACTTCCAC
>SVRO01000014.1 GCA_015064795.1 Oscillospiraceae bacterium
ACAAATTGGGGTTTGCGAAGCAAATGCGGCACTTTTAGTGACGCAACCAATTTGTTAACCGAGGTTGCGAAGCAAACTCGTATTTTCTTAAAAAGTTCCCCAAGCGTTCCCCACCGACAAATCAAAATTTGTCATATAACCCAAATAAAAATATCCCTGTGGTAAAAACCACAGGGATATTTTCTGTTTCCCGAGTAGGAAACGAATTGCTTCATTAGTCCGCCGTCAAGCCGGAACGCTCGATACCTTGAACAAGGAACTTCTGACAGAATACGTACAGAATGATCAGCGGAATAATGATCAGAATACCACAGGCATTCTTGATTGCCGCTTCGTACAGATTCTTTCCTGCAAAGTCCATTATCAAGGACGAAGGAACCGAAACGATATGAGGCATTAGCTTCATTTTCGACACCGTATAGAAGAGGTTCGTGTAGAAGTCATCGGTCCACTGCCAGCAGAACGAGAACAGGAACACGGTGATCATCGTCGGTACCGAAAGCGGGATAATGATCTGGAAATAGGTGCGGAATACACCCGAGCCGTCAATATACGCCGACTCCTCCAGCTCATCGGGTACACCGCGGAAGAACTGTCGGAACAAGAAGATGTACAAACCGTTCTTAAACGCAAGTGCCGTCGCCGACAGAAGAGCCATCGGCCAGTGCGTGTTGATCAGGTTCAGACCGCTTGCGATCTCATCGGATACCAACCCAATCGAATTCAGCAAGCCAAAGAAGCTCTGCCAGAAATACGTAAAGTTAACACTGAACGAAAAGCTGAGCGTCTGGTGCGGGAGCACCATGGTGAGAAGCACCGCAAAGAAGACCAAATTATTACCCTTAAATTTGAATTTTGCAATTCCGTATCCGACCAAGCAGCAGGAAAACGTCTGCAAAATGGCTGCCGAAAGTGACAGAATAAAGGTGTTTTTAAAGGCTTCAAAGAAACCATTTTCCAAAATGATCGCCTTATACATATTCAACGTAAAGTGCTTCGGAATCAGTCGAACCGTAACATCAACGAAATCCTCAGGGCTCATGAAGGAGCCTGCGATCTTGGAGAAGAACGGGAACAAAACGATGTAGGAAATACCCACAAGAAGAACCAAACGGAAAATATACCAAACGAGTTTTTTCACGAAAAACATCGAAAGGAATTTTGCCTTCAGTCTTTCCTTCAGAGGTGTTCTCTCAAAGTCTACACGAATCTTATTCTTGCTTTCTTTCATAACCTTGGGTTGATTCAAGCTATCTTGTGCATTCATGTTAACACCTCCTTAATCCTTCTTTTGGTAGAATATGAACGACGAAATGATTCCGGCAACGATTGCCAAGATCAGAATAACGATCAGGAAATACATCCAAGCCATTGCCGTGCTCAATTCTCGACCGTGTTGGTTGCCCTGGGCAGCAGCAATGTAGGTCATTACCACGTTAGAGTCCGTCGTAAACGAGTCGATGATGGTATAAACCGTGTTGACCAAGATCATCGGGCTTATCATCGGAAGCGTTATCTTCCAGAAGGTCTCCCACGCGGTAGCGCCGTCAATCGAGCAAGACTCGTAGATGGCAGGCGAGATCGACTGAAGACCCGTCAAGAAAATGAGCATCTGTACACCCGAGCGGTTTACGATATCGTAAATATTGTTGATCATACCAACGACGTATTCCACAAGTCCGGTTCCGACCTTCATGTTAGCAAAGAGTCTTTCGATATCCATTGCCGACACGATCTCGGACGCCGCACTGCTTCCCGAACCGTCATCAATACCCTCAGCCGAATCCATGTAATCACCGATGATATTCTGTGCCTCAATGCCCTCCATAAGACCCGTCGAAAGAATAACGGGAATGAAGAAGATCGCACGGAATGCAGCTCTTCCCGCCATCTTCTGATTCAGAAGAATGGCCATAAACAACGAGAAAATAATGATAGCGGGAATATCAAACGCCAAATTCAAAAGACCGGAAACAAGCGTCTGAACATATTGTGGATCATCAAAAAGTGCGTTCTTATAGTTGGTAAAACCAACGAAGGTCAATTCATAACCGCCACCCTGAACAGTGGACATGTAGCTGAAGCTGAGTGTGATCGAATCCAAAACGATCGGAAGATAAATCAGAACAAAGCCGACCACAAACGGAAGGACGAAGAACCAACCTGCGCGAGCCTTTTTTCTGTCAAGAGAAGCGATCTTTCTTCTTTTTCTCGGTGCGGGCTTATTTGCCTTACCGACAATACTCTTTGTATTTGTCATAATCAATCTCCTCCCTTTCCTTAGTGTTCGATTACGGCATAGCCGTAAGCGCCGATTTCATAGTTGGTTCCTTCGTATTCCACGATAATGTCAAAGTAGTTATAGTTGAGAAGGAAGGTCTTGTAAGGATCGTTCTTCTCGCCGTACGTAACGGCAACGATCGAGCCGTCGTCCATCTTGTACTTGGCAGGCATGAACTCCTCAACGATCACTTCTTCCTCTTTCTCCTCAATGACAATCAGCCCCATTGCCTCTGCGATCACGCGAGCCTTATAGTCCTCGATGGTTGCCATAGCCTCTTCGATCTGTGCAACGATCTCCATAAGGGGCTCAGTGTTGGCTCGGACATCAGCAATGAAATCCTCAGCGTACTCGCCTGCCTCAAAGAACGCGATCGACTCCTCAAGAATTCTCTTCTTATCCAAGATCTGCGTATAAGCATCCTCAATGATTGCGTACACCGTATCAATATTGGTATCATACAGCGTGCGGATCATTTTCTTAGCCTCACTGATCGTCTTTTCGTAACCGGAAATATCCTCACCCGCAGCAGCGTTTTTAATGGCTGCCTCTGCGTCGGAAATTCTCGTGAGCGCATTCTGGATATTCATAAGAACGGTATCGATCTGAACCGTGTTAAGACGAAGCTTTGCGTTGTTGTAAATAATCATTGCGTTGTTTACAACCGAAACTCTTGCTTCAAGGTGCTCACGGCGAAGTCTTGCTTCTTCGGCAAGCCTTGCTTCCTCAGCCGCAAGACGCTCTGCTTCCTCCTTGGCCTTTGCGTCGGCAATCAACTCGTCCTCATCGGGAATTCGCCAACCGGTCAAAAGCTTATGGTTAATAATTCTCTTTGTCTGAACGTCGGCGATCGCATCGTTGAGCTTATGATACAGCTCTACAAGCTCGCCGGTTACAAACTTGCCCTCATCGTTGTAGCTACCCGCCCAGATATCATAACGAACCGAGTAGTTCTGGCTAAGCTGCGGATCCTCCTTCAGCTTGGTCGCATTCTGATATGCCAAGATGAAGTAAAGGGAAGAGCCGCTCTCAATCGCCTTCAAAATACCGTACTGAACGTTACCCTCTTCGTTGATCGCCGTACCGGTGTACTGGAGATAACCATGAAGAACGATACCTGCAAAGGGAATATTGTTACTTGCCAACAGATAACGGCTGGAGTCGATGGAAAGACCGACGATATAATCGACATACTGCCATGTGTAAGCGTTTCCGCCTGCAACCATTACCTTATTATAGTTATCCGAAAGATACTGAAGCGCTTGAACGGTGAACTGCTTACTGTCCTCGCGGTTGTAAGGCTCATCCTCGTCAAAGTCGGAGTTGACATCCATACCAAGCGTTGCCGCAGAGATATTCATAGCGGTTACACCCGCATCTTCGTCGATATACTTCAGATAATTCTTGGTCAGCTTCTCATAGAAGTGACTGAAGTATGCAGGAGAAATCAGAATCTCTCCGTAGCTTTCGTGGCTCTGACCCGTCGAAGAGTAGACCGACTTTCTGGTGTAACGGTTATCGATGGTTTTTGCGGCGTGGTTCTTCAGCGAAAAACCGTCTCCGCGGCCCATCGAAGTCATATACACGAAATCGAAGTCGGGGAAGATGCCGAGTGCCTCACCGTCGGCATAGCTGCCGTCGTTGATGCCTGCTGCATATTCCAAAAGCTCACGGAAGCCCTTCTTACCGCCAACGGCCTTCTCCCACTTCAGTCCATAAGGAACCGTGGAATGCATACCGCCGTTTGCATAACCGGTAAGCTTGAAGTTGATGTTCGTAATGTCGCCGTACTTGGACATTTCCTCATATATCGTCACAACATCATCAAAGGTCGTAAGCGGTGCCATTACATTAACGGGAACCGAAAGGATCTTCTCAATGGTGTTGATCGCACCGAAGGTCTCAATGGTAAGCGGAATCGTAGATTCTATGTCGCTTTCCTCAAGACGCTTCAGAATCGAGGTCTGATTTTCGGGAGCCGCGTTCTGCGTACCCGTCGAATAGGGCGAGGTCAGATAATCCTGATACGCCATCGCCATACCGAAGTAGTTTGCGGAATAGTAATCGGTAATACCCTTTTCTGCCGCAACGCTATCGTCGGTAAGCATAATGTAACGAATCTTATAGTTTCCAACGTATTTACGGTCGGAAACGACGGTCCACGTAGAGTTATTACCCACCGAGATCGAGTCAGCAAGATTATACGAGTCCGAAGGTCTCGGATTTACCGTAACCTGCGTGGTATGATACTCCGCACTCTTTCCAAGGTGGTAGGAGTTAATGGTGGCAAGTGCGTCACCCTCCTCAATAATGGCAAAGAAGCCACTGCTGGTCGGGTTTTCATTCTGCACGCGAACATACATGCCGTTTGCCGTATTTTTCGCGTAAGACCAAATGTTATCCTTTACGATACCGTAAACGGGCATACGGAATACTTCCTGATACTTACCCGTAATGGTATGGTATGCGTAGTCCTGTCCGTAGATCTGACCGCTTACCGTACCACCGTTCTGAATATCTTCAAAACGGAAGATTGCACCCGAGCCGTCGGGAAGGAAGGTATAACCGGTATTCGGCATCAGGTTGCTGTATTCACCTGCCCCCATATAAGGAAGAATGGTGACGTAAGAAAGCTGATACAGAGACTCGTCAAAACGGATACCGTTTGCGGGAAGCGTAACCGTCATACCAAGCTCGTCAAGGATATATTCAAGAGCCATTTTGAATACAGGGGGATTCTTATCCTCGCTGATGTACTCGGTCTTTTCGTGGTCGATATCCAACTCCTCATAGGTATAAGCTGCCACGTAGGTCTTGATATATTCCTCAAGAAGCATAAGCTCCGCAGGAGTCGTTTCCGCATTGATCTGGTATACCGCACCGATCTTCTGCGTAACCGGAAGCTCGGCGTAAAGCTCGGAGAGCTTTCGGTCGGAATCCGCAACAGCCGCAGGATCTCTCAAGGAGAAGTAGGTCAGGAATCTCTTCTCATAATACCATTCCTTACCCTCGTCCTTCATGGCCTGACGCATAGACTCACCGAAAAATTCTTCAAAACGGTCGGCAGGGATCAAACGGGGTACGAGGTAATTCGCCTCTTCACGTCCGATGGTATACTCCACACGAATACCGTTTTTAATATTCTTGACCTTGATCTGATCGTTGAGTGCTGCATCGTTATAGCTATTGAAGGTGTTGATCATCGTAGATTCATTGCTGGTATAACCAATAATGATCTGCGACAAAAATTCATTTTTCAGCGACGTAACCGCCTTACTGAGTCCCACATCGTAGGGATTCGAGAACAGCATTTCGCCCGTCTTGGAATTGACGGTGGTAACCTCACCGGTGAAGGAGTTCACCCAAAGCTGATAGTCACCCTTTTCAAATGCCATCGTCATCGTTGCCAGCTTATCTTCCGGCGTGTAATACTTTTCGGTCGTATAGTTGATCGCAGAGAGATCGATCTCCTCTTTGCTACCGGTAGCCATCGTTGTTGCCGCAGACGCGCCGACCGAGCAAAGACAGGTCATCGCACCGAGAAGGAAGCATACAGTTAAGAGCAACGATATGATTCTATTCAATTTTTTCATGCTATCATCTCCTATTCTGTATGTTACATACGGTACGCAAGCTCAGTTATGATGTTTGTTACAAAGCCAACAATCTTACCAAGAAGTGTGGTAAACAGAAGGGCTACAAACATAATAAATGCCATACCGACGATCGAGCAAACGATCATGATAACGTTCTTTCCAAGCGAGTAGTCGTGCGTGACCATCGTTCCGAAGAAGATAAGGAAGCCCGCCCAGATAAACGCGATCGTCACGAACAGCGAAACAAGATCCTGCTCGTTGATATTTACCATATTGGATGCAATCGTCGAAGGAATGATCAAAAGCGGAAGCGGAACCAGCGAATAGCAGGTTGCCACGAAAATATCCTTAAAGCTTCCTTCACCCTCAAAGAGCGTCGTCAAGCACCAGTTGGCGATAACGAAAAGGAGGAGGGGCACACACACACTCACAAGCTGTGCGAGGATCGTAGAATACGTACCCGTCGGGTTAAAGAGATAACCCTGTCCGATTGCCTGATAGAAGAAGGTCAAGACCGTGATTGCAAGGAACACAAGTGCCGCGCGAACCGATCCTCGTTTTTCCTTTTTCAAATCCCAGAAGCCATCAAACGGATGTCCGATAATATGGAAGCCGAACAGAATCTCCTTACCGAAGGTGATCTTTTCACCCGATGTAGCGGCACGAATGTTGATGCGATTGATCTTCTTGAGAAGCATGGAGAATACTACGCAAAGCGCAATAATCACTATGGGAATCAAGAAGAATATCTTTTCAATATTGTTCTTACGAAGCTCCGAGTAAGCAAGCGACCAGTTTGCCGTGTCGTAAGCCGCCTCAAAGTGCTCCATAGCCGCCTCGTACTTACCATCTCGGTAAAGTGCCTGACCGATTCCGATATAGGCCGCGTCGAAGTTCGAGTTACGCTTGAGGATCTCGGTCCAGTTTGCCTGTGCACTGTCGTACTTACGGTTGAGCTGATCCGATACGGCGTTGATCAGAATGTTACCGTACTCGGTTCTCTCGTAAACGGTAATGCTCTTTGCCGAGCCCGAGTCAAGTGCCAAAAGCTTGTCACCCTGATAAGCAATGGCCTTAAGGGTACCGATGTTACCAAGCTGAAGGCTACCCTTATCACCAAAGGCAAACAGCAGGTTGCCCTGGGCGTCATAAGTATAGATCTTACTTCTCTTGGTGTCGGTGATCGACCAAGTCATCGCCTCGCCGAGAGCCACGTCACCGATCGCGGAGACACCGATCTTCTCTCCCGTACGAAGCGACATCGGTGCATAATTGATCTCACCAACGGGCGGGAAGAAACCGTTACGGTTCATGATCTCATCACCCGCAGCGTTCAGCTTCTTAACGGGAGAATCCGCACCGGCAATGGATTTGGAACGAATTGCCGATTCGATCTTACCGGCCTCGATCTTATCCGAGGTCGCATAAACGAATCCGTCCGAGTCCACCGTAATATTATTAAAGGTTACGGGAACGAAATCCGAAGATTTCTTTTTCTGTGCTTCAGTCTGGAAACGTCTCCAAACGATGTCCCACAGAGAAATACTAACCGTTGGTGCGCCTATAAATCCGGTAAAGGTACCGTCCGCGGTCAAAACGATAATACCCTGCGTCGTCTGCGAAGAAACAACGAAGATTCTGCCGTATTTATCCACCGCTACGGCAATCGGATAATAGATCGAATCCTCGGCAAAAAGCTCGGATTCGGGGGCATCCAGAACGTACAGAAATTCACCGCTACGGCTGAAAACGACCAATCGGTAATTCTGCGTATCACAGATGTAGATCTTTCCTTCCTCTACCACATTGCCCTGCACGTCCTTCTTGTCATCCGTAACGAAAATACCACGGGGGGATGCGAAGGAGTCGGGAGCGCCGATCTCATTAGTAAACTCGGAAAGCGTGAACTTGTGCTTATAGTAACGGTCAAGAACGATAATGGAATTCGTTCCGATGTCAGCAATATACACGTTCATTTCACCGTCAACGAAAATGTCATACGGGTCCGAAAGAGATTTCGGTAATCCCATATAGGACGAATTATAGGTGTTGATCGGAATGTACGCATCGGGGGAGTAAAGCGGCTCACCGCCGATCGCGTTTGTATAGGTCTGATAGGAGTTGAATGCGCCCGCCGTCATAGGAAGAACCATAAGAAGGGCAAACATCAAAGCCAAAATCGATATTAACTTTTTCATCTGCGTCCTCCTTTTAATCCTTCATACCGCTCGAGCCCATCGTCTCAATGATGTTCGACTGCGTAACAACGAATACGGCGATCGGCACGATCATCATAATAACCGTAGATGCCGCACCTGCGCCCGCACGCTTGATACCACCGGCCATGACCTGCTGGATCGCGTAGTTGAACGATTTGAGCTGCTCGGACTGAATGTACTGCGAAGCACCTGCGTTCCAAAGTCCCTGGAAGGAATACACGATCAGCGTCAACCAAGCGGGCTTAACCATGGGCATGGCGATCGTCCAATATGTACGGATCTCGCTGGCACCGTCAAGACGTGCACTCTCAAGCACCGCATCGGTAACGCCCGACTCCATGAACTGCTTCATCAAGTAAAGACCGAGCGTGGTACCCCAAGCGGGGATAATTCTTGCCCAATAGGTGTCAAGCAAGCCGAGTCCGCTCATGATAAGGAAGGACGTCGTCGCCGTAACCGTTGCATGGAACATAAGTGAGGTCTGAACCGTTTTGAACATCATTTTTCCGCCGGGGAACTTGATCTTTGCCATAGCGTATGCCGCCATCGAGGAGAAGAACAGGTTACCTACCGTACCAACGACCGAAACGAAAACGGTGTTGAAGATATAACGGGAGAACGGAACCCAAGATGTGTTCATCAGCGTCAAAAGGTCCGTGTAGTTTGTAAGTGTGGGATTTACCACGTAAAATCTCGGGGGGAACATCCAAAGCTCGTCAAGAGGCTTTAAGGACTGCATCACCACGTATACCATGGGCAAGAACATAAACAAGCCCAGGATGGCCAGCACAAAGGTAATGCCCGCGTCGCCTCCGCGCGAACGGTTCAGTACGACTTTATGATTTCTTGTTCTTAACTTTGCCATAATTACGTACCTACCTTTGCAATGATCTTCTTAACGATCATGTTCGCGCCGACCATGATCAAGAAGAGGATGACAGCGATCGCCGAAGCGTAACCAATCTCAAAACGCTGTCCGTAATAGTCGTCCAAATGGTGCATAATGGTATGCGCTGCATAATCGACCGACGGGAAGCCGCAAAGTGCGGTAACGACACCACCAAAGCCGAAGGAGCTGGTGATTGCCATAATAGCACCGAACATAAGCTGCGGTCCCATGTTGGGAAGTGTGATATACCAAAGCTCTTGCCATCTACTCTTTACACCGTCTACGGCACCTGCCTCATACTGTGCCTTATCGACGCCCTGAAGACCTGCGATGAAGGACAGGAACGCGGTACCCAGCGAGGTCCAAAGCGCAACCACGATACAAAGAGGCATAACGTACTTTGCATCCTGGAAGAACTGGATCGGCGAGGTAACAAGACCCATTTCGAGAAGCTTCGCGTTAACCCAACCGTACGAGTCACCCGAGAAGAGCGTCTGCCAAATCATGTATACCTGACCGGAGATCGAGGGCGCGTAGAAGACGAGCGTGATCACGGCACGGATCTTGGGAGGAAGCTCGTTGATGAACCACGCAACCAAGAAGGAAAGAAGGTAAGACACGGGACCTACGATGATAGCGAAAATAAAGGTATTCTTGACGGCCGTGATGAAAATATCGTCATCAAGGAACAGACGAACGTAGTTGTCCGCGAACACGAAGTTCGGCCATTCAAGCATATTAAAGTCAGTAAAGCTGAAGATGATGGAAAGCACGACGGGAACGATCGTAAACAACGTGAAGATAAGCATGAAAGGAAGAACCATAAGGTACGCAACCTTATTGTTCTTTATTTCCTTCCACGTCCACTGCCAACGAGTCATGTCTTTCCTTGAAACAGCTCTTTTTTCTGCTGCTTTGTTTGACATTTTTCTCTCCTTAACTCAAATAAGAATAATAGGAATGCATCATTCCTGATAGCTGATCAGAGCCTCAAGCGCATCGTTCATAAGCGAGATGACCTCGTTTACGCCTATTTCATCGCCTGCTTGGGCGGTAAAGCCGCTCATCGTAGCAATGCACTCGTTCAGAATTGCCATCTGCTTTGCGTTATCAATGCGGTTTTCGGTATCTGCCGCTCTGGAAAGCTCGGTGATCATATGCGCAAATTCGTCAGCGTACTGCTTTTTCAAGTTGCTACTGATCGCATATTGAATCGTATCGAGAACGACCTCGCCATCCTCACGCAATACCCCCATCTCAATGGAAAGCTTTCCATCCTCAAGCAGAGTAAGCGCCTGCAAAATTCGCTTTTCCGAGAGCTTCTGTCCAACGTAATCAAGCGTTTCCAGCTCAAACTCCTGACGCTTTCTCGTAATCTCTTTGTTGATGGTTATAATATAGGAAAGAAGTTCTTCTGCGGGGTTTGCTCCACTATTGATTGCGGCAAGAAGAGCAAATCCCGTGTAACGGCCGATAATGTAGGAACCGGGGTAGTTGGGAACCGAAGCCAGATTGTTAAACTGAAGCTTGATCTCCTTGAGCTCATCGGCAGACCATGGAAGTCCCTCAAGCGCCTCAATATTTGCCGTGGGGTGCTTTGCCGAAGGACCGAGAATGGCAACCATTTCGTTCGAATACTGCTCCTGGCAGCTTGCGCCCGAGTGCCACTTCATGAATTCCCACGCGCCGTCGATGTTCTCACAACCCGTGATCATTGCAATAGCCGTAACGGCAGAAACCGCACAGTTGTTAATGTTACCGTTCGCATCTACGGTTCCGGGCATCGGGTACATACCCCACAGGCCCTCGATTTCGGTAGCAAAGACCTTAAGGTTGTTGTAAGTACCGGTATACGCCGCAAAGCCGATCGGCATCTCACCGGTACGGAAACGGTTTGCAAAGTCATAAGCGTACGGGAAGGAATAGTTGGTATATAGGCTGCACATGAACTCAAACGCCTCAAGTCCCGTATTGGAATCCAGATTGATTCTCATACCGCCGTCGGCAAAAAGCTCACCGCCCATCTGGTAAAGGAAGATTTGATAGTCGGAATGCATACCGATCTGCATGTTGTTTGCCTGCAGGATCGGGATCGCAGCAAGAATGTCATCCCATGTCTTCGGGATATCCAAATCAAGATCCGCCAAAATATCTTTACGGATGAACATCATATTAAAGGTCTGTGTCTCGGGAAGACCGTAATAATGCATCGTCTTGGTAGCATCCTCAATGCCGAGAACCAGCATAGCTGCCTCATTGAACTGGCGGGTCTCCTCATTAAGACAAAGCTCATCAAAGCCCTCGCAACCCTCGATCGCGATCAGCGCGCCACGGATTGCGTAATTGATGATATCGGCCTGACCGAGACCGATGTAAACATCAGGACCGCTCCTTGCCAAAATCGAAGGAAGAAGCGTACCGCCCGCAACCAGCTTCAGATTCACGGGGACGCCGGTATCAGGAGTAAAGTCGTTATTGATCAGATTTCGGATAACCTGCGATTGGTCACGACCGTAAGCAAGCCATACCTCTACGATCTCGTCGTCATCCTCGTCGTAATCCTCCATCGCACCCATTCTGTCGTAGTTACGGAAGAAGCTCTGGAAGAAGCTACGAATTTCGTGGCCAAGAGACTGGAAGAAGTTTGCCTCTGCCTTCGGGAGCGGCTGGTCGGTACCCTGAATCAGAAGATAGTCGATCTGAAGGGGCTGCGTCTTTGCACTGCTGATCCAAGTTCCAAGCGAACCGATGTTACTCTTGAACTGTGCCAAGTTTTTCGCGATCTCGTTTTCAGGATCGTTGCCCATACGGCCGAGAAGCCATGCAACCGTCTCCAGCGTAGCCGCCATGGAGCCCTTGATACCCGACATATTTTCAAGCTCTGCCACAAGGTCGTAAAGAAGCTCACTGTTCTTGCGAAGGTCCTCTACCACGTCGGGCATAACGCGCTTGAAGCCATAGTCACGATACTTGTCAGGATCTGCGCCCGTAAGCATCAGAATGCTCAAGTAATCCGAGTTGATTGCCTCAAGAGCCTCCTCAACCTGCGCAACAAGCAAGCCCATGGATCCCAGCGTAACGCCAATGTCAATTCGGTACTCTACGCCCGCCTCAAAATAGAAGGAAAGGTCGGTAACGCCATCCGAAAGAATCTTGGTCTGCCACTTGGTAGAGTAGTCAAAGCGAAGGCGCGAAGCCTCTTCGCAAGGAACGCCGTTATAGTAGCCGTCAAGATCTCCAAACTTCGCCTTGTAGGCATCCTTCGTATAGTCGGTATAAATACCGAGCGAACGCGAAGAATACATACCGTCAAGCGTCGACTGGCTGAATCTTGCTACAATATTATATACGCCGCTTTCCTTCACGGAAAACTTGTAGGAAACGCTCTGTCCTGCAGAGTTCCACTTTTCGCCGCCGACACCGCCGATGGAATTCAGAAGCGTATAAGCGGTTTCGATCGGCTTGGTAAGCGCCGAACGGGTATCCTCCATGGGATAAACAGTCTGCGAGGAGGTGGTGTAAGGATATTCACCCTCAAGCTGAACCTTGTCGGTTCCCACCTTCGTCGGATAGCCCGAAGAAACCTGCTCAAAGCTTTGATAATTCTCATGAGGAATGAGGCGGATCGACTTGATCGCCATCGGCTCGCTGACGCCCGTCAGCGAAATTACGGTTTCCTCCGACTCCTCAAACACGAACTCAAAGGACTCGGCGTGATAACCGTTACCGTCACGAATTTCGTATTCCTTCCACACAGGATCCTGCGAAATGGTAGGACGGATCTCGTTGTTATCAATATCCTGCGTGAAGAAGCGCAAGCCCGTCTCCTCACAATAAGCGATCTTATCCGAGGTCCAAGCCTCAGGGAATGCGAACACGACATAAGTACCGTTTTCGCGCTCCTCGATCTTGCCCACGAAGCCAACAGCCTCACCCTTTGCAAGAAGAGCGGAAGCATCTGCGGCATCCTTCGCCTTGATAGCACCGTCAATATAATCGTTCGAATAGGTCTTGGGCAACGTCAGATAACGCGCCTCGAGGAAAGGAATAGCCGAATTGATACGGAAAATTCTTCCGATATCGGTAGCCTTACTCACGACCGTGCCATCGTTCGTTTTATGTACGGCGTAATACTCGATCACTATACTATATCTCGCAGTTTCGGGAATGGAAACCTTCCACGAAACCGTTCCCGACGAGGGCGTATACAACGCCTCCACGCCGTCATAGGTCTCGATCTTATACGCGGCATCGGACTCCTGGGCATAAAGATCCGCGATCGCATCGATCACGATCTCTTCCTTGCCGGGCGCCACCTTCCAGGTATACACCGTGTTTTTCACTCCATCCACGACGACCGTCTCCACGGTACAGTACTTTGCGCGGTACTCGTCGTAAGAATTGGAGTCCAGAATCTCTCTTACATCGTCAATGGTAGCGTCGGTTACCGAGTTGTTGACCACCGGCTTTACCGTGTCTGCTTCAGGCGTTACCGTAAGGGTGGGCGCCATAAGCAACGTATTCTCCTCGGCCGCCGCCAGAACGGTGGTACCCGAAAGAAGAAACGTCAAGGCAAGCACCAAAGACAGGATTCTTTGGGTTCTCTTCTTGTTCATAAGTCTTCCTCCTGAAATTTCGTGAACATAAGCCGCTTCCGTGTTGAAAAAGCCAACTCAAACAACAGCGTAGAGACAAAGGCACACAAGCGGCCATTCAGCCACCGCATTCCCCGCCAAACCGAGTTCTGTTGCAGTCCGCATCCTCAACATTTCGCAGCTAAGCTCTGCCGCGCGGCAAACGGACGGAATACCGCACAGCCGAAGCGGAAAGCACGCCGCGTCCCCAAAGACATTCGACGCTTTTCGCATCAAAGGCCTTCAAAAACGGTCGGAGCGCTATTTTTCATAATGATATAATATCACAAACTCGTCCCTCTGTCAAGAAAAATCCACCTATATAATAAGCATCCAAAAAAGGAAAACCCTGTATTTGCAAGGGTTTGCGGCCTTTTCGAGCGCTTTTTTCTACACGCCGCCGCAAAGACTTTTTTTGACAAGTAAGTCATACTTACCCTCAGAACTTTGAATACGGGGAGTGTTTCGTTGGTTTTTGTGCAGTTTGTTCACCTTTCCCCGTGACAACAAAGAGCCGGAAAAAGTCGAGTAAATAAAATTTACAGGCCTTTTTCTCTCCTCCACCCGTGCCGATCCTTCAGCCTTGTCAAAAAAACTGTTTTTTTGTAATTTCTGCACAATATTTGACTGGATTTTCAAGTATTTTTTCACACAAAAAAATTTGTTTTTTCCCCCAACTTTTTGCTCACCGTTTGGTTCACTACGCGTTTTTCTTTTGTTTTGGAAAAAGAGAGGCTGTTTTTACTTTTCTTTTCATTTATGGTTATTTTTTACATTTAAACATTACACCTCAAAAAAAGCGTTTGTAATCATAACAACCCCTTCAAAACCATCAAGAAGGAGCCGCTTTAGCCGACACGCAGAAAGAAAGCAAACAGCAAAATGTACCAAAAGAAAACAAGAAGGCCCAAACACAAAAAATGAAAAAGGTTCCATTTCTCCCCGCGGACGCACCAAACCGACCAACATGTATATTCGTGCTATAAATATTTTTTGTAAACAACCAGATCTTCTTGCAATGCATGGCTTTTATTGCTATAATTTATATCATATTCTTTAACTTATTGTTTGTTTTATGAAATATAATGCGAAACCAACAACAAAAAAGCTCAAGGAATTTTAGATCTATAATATGGAAAATATAAAAGCGTGTGCGACGCAACATGCGACGCACACGCTTTTCAAAAACACCGCCAAGCGATACTCAATGAAGCTCGCATTCGTGGCAATCCTTGGGCATGGGAATCTCCTTTTCGATGCCGTTTTTCTTGTAATAATCCGCAACGGCCGCCTTGATGGCCTCTTCGGCAAGCACAGAGCAGTGGATCTTTACAGGCGGCAGTCCCTCCAGCGCCTCCACCACGGCAGAATTGGTAAGAGCGAGCGCATCGTCGATGCTCTTACCCTTAACAAGCTCGGTGGCCATGGACGAGGTGGCAATCGCCGCACCGCATCCAAAGGTCTTGAAGCTTACGTCGGTAATAATTCCCGTCTCCTTGTCCACCTTGATAAACATTTGCATAATATCGCCGCATTTGGCATTACCCACAGTGCCAACGCCGTCCGCATCGGGCATCTCCCCCACGTTTCTCGGATGGCTGAAATGATCCATAACCTTTTCACTATAAAGCATATTTATTTCTCCTTTGGTAATATGATATTATTTGGCAGGGTATATCGGACTCATCGCACGGAGACGCTCCACGACCCCACGCACCGCCTTCACAATGGAATCCACCTCGTCCTCGGTGTTACTGTGCGAAAGTGAGAAGCGAAGCGAGCCGTGCGCGTCCTCAATGTCTACACCGATCGAAAGAAGCACGTGTGATGCCTCCAGCGAATTCGATGAGCAGGCCGAACCAGTTGACGCGCTGATGCCCTCCATATCTAAAAGCAAAAGCAGACTCTCGCCCTCGACGAACGAGAAGGAAATGTTGACGTTTCCGGGCAGGCGGCACTCTCTGTCGCCGTTGAGTCTGGAATACGGAAGCGTGAGAAGTCCGTCGATCAGTCGCTCGCGAAGCGCACGCACGCGCGCCATTTCGGGAAGCTTGGCAACCGCATCTTCAATCGCCACGCCAAGTCCGACGATATACGGCACGTTCTCGGTGCCGCCGCGTCTTCCCTTTTCCTGACCGCCGCCGTCAATGAGGTTGGGAATGCGCAGTCCCTTTCGAATGTAAAGCGCACCAATCCCTTTCGGCGCGTGAAGCTTATGTCCCGAAAGTGCCAGCATATCCACACCAAGAGCCTTCACGTCAACGGGGATATTGCCCACCGCCTGTACGGCGTCGGTAAACATAAGTGCGCCCCTCTCGTGCGCGATCTCGGCGATCTCGCGAATGGGCTCGATCGTGCCGATCTCATTATTCGCCATCATAATAGCAACAAGTGCCGTATTTTCATCCACAGCCGCGCGAAGCTCGTCCATGTCGATAAAGCCGCCTGCATCCACGCCGACGTAAACGACCTCAAAGCCTTCCTTTTCAAGCGCCGCACAGGTGTGAAGCACCGCGTGATGCTCAATCTTGCTCGTTACGATCTTTTTGCGCTTCGAGGCAAGCAGATGTGCCGCCCCCTTGATCGCCCAGTTGTCCGACTCCGAGCCACACGAGGTAAAGTAGACCTCCGCAGGCTCACATCCAATGGCCGCCGCCACCTTTGCTCTGGCCGCGTCCACAAGCTCTTTCGCGCGCTGGCCGTCGGTGTGAAGGCTTGAGGGGTTACCCCAAAGCTCCGAAAAGCAAGGAGCCATTGCCTCGATAACCTCTCTGGAAACCGGCGTTGTGGCCGCATGATCCGCATAGATTCTTTTTTTATTCTCCATTTTTATCCTTTCCGAGCGTGTCGCCCGTAATCACAATTTCTTAACGGCTTATATTGTATACTATTTTCGTCCATTTTGCAACAGGGTTAAAAAATTTATTTGTTAATTTTTTGTTAATGGAGCCGACAAGGCTCCCAAAAATTCACGCGGAGGTCTCTTGTTATGCTCCAAAAGCTCAGCCTTGCCGCCCTATGTGTCGGCTTTCTGCTTTGGATCTTTACCGCCAAGGCGGCACTCCCCTTTTTGACGCTAACCGCCATCCTGATCCATGAGCTTGGCCACCTTTTCGCCGCCCGTCTTTTGCGCATGAAGCCAAGCGGTGCCACGGCCGACACCATTGGGATTCGCCTTTTGTTCCGCGGTACGCCGCCCTCCTACAAAAAGGAGATCGTGCTATGCGCCGCAGGGCCGCTCGCCAATCTCCTCTCCATCCCCCTCTCTCTGCTTTTCGGCCTCTCTCCCACCTCCTTTTTTCACGCGGTATCGGGTGCGCTGGCCCTTTTAAATCTGTTGCCGATCGAGGGCTTTGACGGCGGCAGGATCGTGCGCGCCTCGCTTCTTCTCTTTCTGCCGCCCGATACGACCGACAAAATCACCGATGTCCTTTCCTTCCTGTTTTTGTTTATGCTTTGGTGCATCTCGGTCTACTTAATGATGCGTACCGCGAACGAGCTTTCACTCTTTTTCTTCGCCACCGCCATCTTTTTTCGCATTTTTCTGCAAAAAAAGCCCCTGTAAGACAAGTTTTTTTCAAAAAGATATTGCAATTATTCTTCATATCTGTTAAAATATGTCTATTCTGTATAAACGAATTTTTTCACAGAGTAAAATAGTTATACCAAAGGAGTATTTATGCGGAATGGAGAAAAACAAGCTCATTGAGTTGAAGGGAATCTGTAAGGAATTTGACGGCGAGCAAATTCTGAAGGCAATCGATCTGGACATTCACGACAAGGAATTTATTACGCTTCTCGGCCCCTCGGGCTGCGGCAAGACCACGACACTCCGTATCATCAGCGGCTTCGTGTCACCCGACAGCGGCGAGGTGGTTTTCGACGGAAAGGTCATCAATGACATCCCGCCCTACAAGCGCCTTGTCAACACGGTCTTCCAGAAATACGCCCTCTTCCCCCATTTGAACGTTTACGAAAATATTGCATTTGGCTTGCGCGTTAAGAAAACGCCGGATGCCGAGATACGAACGCGTGTCAAGGAAATGCTCGCGCTCGTAAATCTGCGCGGCTTTGAGCGAAAAAATGTCAACGTCCTGTCAGGCGGTCAGCAGCAGCGTGTGGCAATCGCGCGCGCCCTCATTAACGAGCCCAAGGTGCTCTTACTTGACGAGCCCCTCGGCGCACTTGACTTAAAGCTTCGCAAGGATATGCAGAACGAGCTGAAAAACATACAGGCAAAGACGGGTATCACTTTCGTGTACGTTACGCACGATCAGGAGGAGGCCCTCTCCATGTCCGATACCGTTGTGGTTATGGCCGACGGCAAGATCCAGCAGATCGGCACGCCGACCGACATTTATAACGAGCCGATCAACGCCTTCGTGGCCGACTTCATCGGAGAGTCCAACATCCTCGACGGCGTGATGGTTGCCGACTATAAGGCAAGATTTGCGGGACACACCTTTGAGTGTCTCGACAAGGGCTTCTCTCCCATGGAAAAGGTCGATATCGTCGTGCGTCCCGAGGACGTGGACGTGGTGACTCCCGAAAAGGGCATGCTACAGGGCGTGGTCACGGGCGTCACCTTCAAGGGCGTGCATTGGGAGATCATCGTAGACATTCAGGGCTTCAAGTGGATGATCCAGACTACCGATTATTCCGCACCCGACACCACCATCGGCCTTTACATCGAGCCTGACGCCATTCACGTTATGAAGAAATCCGAATATTCCAATATGTTTGGTGACTACTCGAGCTTCAGCGATGAGTTTGACGAGCTTTCTGACGTCGAGGCGGTAGAAGAGGAGGAGGCAAAGGAGGAATGAAAAAACGCTCGTTTCTTGAGAGATTTGCGGCTGTACCGCATACTGTCTGGGCGTTGCTCTTTATCCTCGCCCCCTTGCTTTTCGTTGCGTATTTCGCCTTTACGGACGCTTATGGAAACTTCACCTTCGATAACATTACCATGCTTTCGGGCTATACGCACATTTTCACGCTTTCGATCTGCTTTGCCCTCATTGCCACCACGATATGCCTCTTGATCGGATACCCCTTGGCGTATATCATCTCGCAGCTTTCGCCGAGAAAGCAAAAGCTTCTGATCGTCTTTCTGATGCTTCCGATGTGGATAAGCCTTCTTATACGCACCTATTCGCTGATGGCCATTCTCGACAACGGCGGTCTTCTCAACTCGCTTCTGGAGGCTCTTGGACTTGCCAAGGTCAAGATCGTCGGCACCTCGGGCGCGGTCATTCTCGGTATGGTCTACGACTTTTTGCCCTACATGGTGCTTCCGATCTATACCAGCATGTCGAAGCTTGACAAACGCTACTTGGAGGCGGCAAGCGACCTCGGCTGTAACAGCATAAAGACGCTTTTCCGCGTCACGCTTCCGCTTTCGCTCCCCGGCGTCATTTCGGGCATTACAATGGTCTTCGTCCCCTCAATCAGCACCTTCTATATCTCACAAAAGCTGGGCGGCGGCTCGTTTGACCTCATCGGTGATACGATCGAAAGACAGTTCAAAAACGTCAGCACCTATAACATCGGTGCGGCCATTTCGCTGGTTATGATGATCCTCATTCTCATCTCGGTTGCCGTGATGAACCGCTTCACCGACGACGATGAAGGAGGTATGATCGTATGAAAAAGCTTTCTCTCGTCTATATGTGGTTGATCTTTGCCCTTTTGTATACCCCCATTCTCGTGCTGGTTCTCTTTTCGTTCAACCGCGCGGGCTCTCTCAACCACTTCTCCAGCTTCTCTCTTTATTGGTACCGCGAGCTTTTCCGCGATGCCGCAGCTTTGACTGCACTCCGCAACTCGCTGGTGCTGGCGGTCACCTCTTCTCTGCTTGCCACCGTGATCGGTACGCTCGCCGCACTCGGCATTGACCGCACGCGAAGCAAGCTTCTCAAGGGAGCACTCACCTCGGTCACCAACATTCCCATGATGAACCCCGATATCGTTACGGGCGTTTCCATGATGCTTCTCTTCGTGGCGGCGGCCTCGGTTCCCTTTTTGCCGATCCGCTTCGGCTTTGCCACCATGGTGATCGCGCATACCACCTTTAACCTGCCCTATATCATTCTGTCGGTTCTGCCGCGTTTTCGTCAGATGGACGTCCATCTGCGCGAGGCCGCGCTCGACCTTGGCTGTACGCCCACCAAGACCTTCTTCAAGGTAGAGCTTCCCGCCATTCTCCCCGGCATCGTCTCGGGTCTTATGATCGGCTTTACGCTCTCGCTTGACGACTTTGTGATCAGCCATTTCGTCAGCTCCCCCGACTTTCAGACCCTTCCCCTTTACGTTTACAACCAGACCGCGCATGAGATCAAGTACAGTATGTACGCTCTCTGCGCACTGATGGTCTTTGCCATTCTTGCCCTTCTGCTCGCTGTCAACTTTGCCGGTGCCAAGGGCGAAAAGAAAGAAAAGAAGGGAGGCGCATCGGCATGAAAAAGCTTCTTATCGCGCTCTTTCTTTTATCAGCGCTTCTCTGTCTTTGCGCGTGCGGCGAAACCGAGACCACCACGGGCGGCGCAACCACGCTTTACGTCTACAACTGGGGCGAATATATATCGGACGGCGCCGAGGAATCTCTCGATACCAACGCCGCCTTTGAGGAATATTGCAGAGAAGAGCTGGGACTTAACGTCAAGGTCAACTACTCGACGTATTCGAGCAACGAGGACCTTTACGCCAAGCTCTCCAGCGGCTCGGTCAGCTACGACGTGGTAGTTCCCTCGGACTATATGATCGCACGCCTGGCCGCCGAAGGACTTCTCAAGGAAGTCAATCCCCGCGAGAATATTGAAAATTATAAATACATCGACGACAACTTCAAGGGCCTCTATTACGACGAGGACGAGGTTTGGTCGGTTCCTTACACCTACGGCACCGTTGGCATCCTCTATAACACCGACATCGTAGACCCCGATGACAAGGATCTCGGAAGCTGGTCGCTGATGTGGGACGCCGACTATAGCGGCAACATTCTGCAGTTCAACAATCCGCGTGACGCTTTCGGCACCGCGCAGTATTATCTCGGCTACAGCGTCAATTCGGATGCCGAGACCGAATGGCAGGAGGCGCTTGCGCTTCTCAAGGAGCAAAAGAATGTCGTTCAGGGCTACGTCATGGACGAGATCTTCAACAAAATGAAGGGCGGCTCGGCCGCGATCGGCGCGTACTACGCAGGCGACTTCTTTGCGATGTACGCCGACAACGAGCGCCTTGCCTTCTATCACCCCACCGAGGGAACCAACGTCTTCGTGGACGCCATGTGTATTCCCTCTAATACACAGAATTACGAGCTGGCTCTGGAGTATATCAACTTCATGCTGACGAAAGAAGTGGCCATTGCCAATGCCGAGTATATCTGCTACGCCTCGCCCAACCGTCAGGTTTACGAGGACGAGGACTATATCGTATATATGAACGAGGAAATCCACCCCGACGCCATGTCCATTCTTTACGATTTTGACATGGAGAACATGGAATTCTACCACGACCTTTCGGACGAAACGCGTCTCCTTATGAATTCGCTTTGGGAGGAGCTGAAGATCGAGAGTAAGATCGGCGCAAGCATTTATATCATTTGCACCGTGATCGTTGTGGCGCTCGCTGCCGCGCTGGTCACGAGCTTCGTGAAAAAGAAAATACGCGAATCCTATTATGACTAAAAACCGATTGCCCTTCAAGTATTTGAAGGGCAATCATAACGAAGGAGAATAACCAATGGAATATATTTTTTCGGACGCATTTCAACGCTTAAAGCCCTCCGCGATCCGTGAGATCTTCAAGAGTCTTACCGATCCCACGATCATTTCCTTCGCGGCAGGTAATCCTGCCCCCGAATCCTTCCCCGTCGACGAGCTGGCAAAGCTTTCGGCCGACATTTTCAAGAATTCCTCGACCGCCGCGCTTCAATATAGCATCACCGAGGGCTACCCCGCCTTCCGTGAGGCCATCGCCGCGCGTCAGAAGGCAAAATTCGGCATCGGAACGGATAAGGATATGACCATGGTGGTCTCGGGCGGCAATCAGGGCATCGACCTTTGCTGTCGCGTGCTTTGCAATCCCGGTGACGCCGTGATCTGCGAAAACCCCACCTTTATCGGAGCTCTCAACTCCTTCCGCGCCTGCGGTGCAAAGACCGTCGGCGTTGACATGGACGAGGACGGCATGATCCCCGAAAAGCTGGAGGAAACCATCAAGAATACCAAGAACGCAAAGCTTCTTTACCTCATCCCCACTTTCCAGAATCCGCGCGGCTCTACCACCTCGCTGGCACGCCGTCGTGCACTTTATGAAATAGCCAAAAAGCACGGCATTATCATTCTGGAGGACAATCCCTACGGCGAGCTTCGCTTCCGCGGCGAAGAGATCCCCACCATCAAGAGCATGGACGACGCGGGCATCGTGGTATATTGCTCGTCCTTCTCCAAGATCCTGTCGGCCGGTATGCGCATCGGCTTTATCATCGCGCCCGAGGCCATCGTACAGAAAATGGCCGTCGGCAAGCAATGTGAGGATGTGCATTCCAACATCTTCTTCCAGCTTCTCTGCTATAAGTATATGACCGAGTGTGACCTTGACGGCCACATCGAAAAGATCCGCGCCATCTATCGCCGCAAATGCGACTTGATGCTGGAGTGTCTCGACCGCGAGATGCCGAAGGAGATCACCTATACCCGTCCCGACGGCGGTCTCTTCATCTGGTGCACACTTCCCGAGGGCTACGACTCGGCAGCCTTTGCCAAGTTTGCCATTGCCAAAAAAGTGGCCGTGGTGCCGGGTGCCACCTTCAACTGTGACACCGAGGCCCCCTCGAACGCCTTCCGTCTCAACTATTCCACGCCCTCCGACGAGCAGATCGTCACGGGTATAAAAACGCTCGGCGAGATCGCCTGCGAATATCTTAGTAAGGAGTAAGCCATGTTAAACGAGCAAAAGGTATCCTATTCGGGCGTACAGCCCAGCGGCAACCTCACGATTGGAAACTATCTGGGAGCCATTAAGAATTTTTCCGCGTATTCCGAGCTTTACAAATGCTTTTACTGTGTTGTAGACTCACACGCCATCACGGTTCGTCAGGTACCCGCCGAGCTTCGCCGTCGCACCTACGAGACGCTGGCGCTCTATATCGCCTGCGGCCTTGACCCAGAAAAGAACACGCTTTACGTGCAGTCGCACGTCCCCGCGCACACCGAGCTTGCTTGGATCTTAAATTGCTTCACGATGTTCGGTGAGCTTTCGCGCATGACACAGTTCAAGGACAAGAGCGAAAAGCACGCCGACAACATCAATGCGGGACTCTTTACCTACCCCGTCCTTATGGCATCGGATATTCTGCTCTATCAAACCGATGTCGTGCCCGTTGGTATTGACCAAAAGCAACACGTCGAGCTTTGCCGCGATATCGCAACACGCTTCAACCAGCTCTATCCCGACACCTTTACCATGCCCGAGCCCATCATTTCCAAGAGCGGTATGCGAATCATGTCCTTGGCCGAGCCCACGAAAAAAATGAGCAAATCGGACGAAAATGCCAACGCCGTGGTATATATTCTCGACGACAAGGACACAATGATAAGGAAATTCAAACGTGCCGTCACCGACTCGGACACCGTCGTAAAGTACGCCGAGGGCAAGGATGGAATCAACAATCTCATGACCATTTATTCCTGCTTCACGGGAAAGACGATCTCCGAGATCGAAAAGGAATTCGAGGGCAAGGGCTACGGCGACTTCAAGCTTGCCGTTGGCGAGGCCTGTGCCGATGCCCTGATGCCCGTACAGGAAAAGTTCCGTCAGATCCTTGCGGACAAAGCGTATCTCGAGGAGGTTATGAAAAAGGGCGCCGACGAGGCAGCCTACTACGCGAGAAAAACGCTCAGCAAGGTCAAGAGAAAGCTCGGCTTCGTCATCTAAATTTAACGCGCACGGGAAAGGAGAAAAATTGCAGATCCTTTGGTTGCTTCGCGCCATGATCTTCGCGGCACTCCTGTCGCTCACGCTCACACCCTTTGATTTTCGCGTGGCAGAGCGGCTTGGTGCCATTGACGTGCCGCGCGACGCGCGGCGTATGCACAAGCGTCCGATTCCGCGTCTTGGCGGTCTGTCCATCTTTTTCTCGTTTCTTATTCTGACACTGATATACGATTTCAAAATTGCGTCTGACTTGTTTTATGCATGGTCAGGCGCAATTCTTATCGTGCTGACGGGCGTGCTCGACGATGAGCTTTCCCTGCCACCCACGCTGAAATTCGGTGCGCAGTTGGCGGCAGCTTACGTCTCCACTATGGGCGGCAATCGCATATATACCCTTCATTTCGGTCAAAGCACGCTACCACTCGGCCTCTTTTCCCTTCCCCTTACGCTACTTTTTATCGTTACCCTGACCAACGCACACAATTTCATCGACGGACTCGACGGGCTTTGCGCGGGCGTTTCGCTTGCAGAAAGCGTGGCTCTTGGCCTTCTTTCCCTTGGAACCAGTATACCGTACGCCATGGCAAGCTTTCTGCTTGGCGGTGCCTGTATCGGCTTTCTGCCCTACAATATCCGCGGCGCGCGGCTTTTTATGGGGGACACAGGATCCACCTTTCTCGGCTTCACGCTGGCCGTCATTGCCGTGCGAACGCTTGACCGCCCGCTTCCCCTCCTCCTGCTTTTCGCCCTCCCGCTCGCAGATCTCGTCTTCGCCGTCTTAAGACGGCTCCTATCGGGCAAAAATCCCCTCCTGCCCGACCGCTCACACTTCCACCATCTGCTTGCCGACCGCCTCGGCCCCTATCGCGCCTCCAAAATCCTCTGCTTCACCTCCGCCCTTGCCGCAAGCTTCGCCGTATTGATAAATTGATGTTTGAAGGGGGGAGGACGCGCTCCCGCGGGGCCACCTTTTGAAAAAGGTGGACGAAAACTTTTCTCGCATGGGTATGTGCAAACTTCACGTCATTTTGAGCCGCGAAAGCACCACGTGCAGAAAAGAAAGCGAGCTTT
>SVRO01000015.1 GCA_015064795.1 Oscillospiraceae bacterium
GATTGCATGGCTGGCAGGCCAATAAAAAGCGCACTTGTGCGCCGCCAGTAGTATTAGGGCTATGCCCGAAAAGGAAATACCCCCCGCTATGCGGGGGGATTTTTATTATATTTGCGCATGATATTTTCCATGTCGGTCGGTAAAGCCCGCTTTTGTAAATCCATGCGCTAAAAGGAGCGTTTTCGCGTCCTCAAAATGCGCGCAAAGCGAGTCTGTTTTGTGGGCGTCACCCGAAAGCAGAACCTTGCCGCCCATTTTACACAGTTCGGTCAGAATGGGGAAGGCTGGATAGGGCGCGGTGCGGTAGCCGCGGCTGATCGCGCCCGTGTTGATCTCAAAGACCAATTTGTCAGTAAGCGCGGAGAGTGCCGCTTGCCACGCCGCCTGATAGCGCGGACTTTCTGCGTCAAACGGCACGCCGCCCTCGGAGAATTTCGTGAGAAGATCGAAGTGGCCGACGATGTTGGCGCCCGAACGGAGTGCGTAATCGGTTAGTTTTTCGTAGTAGGCTTCGGCGTAGCTATCAAAATTGCCACCAAAGCCCTCCCGTATCATGCGAAGCGTTTCCTCGGGCGAAAGATCCACGGCGTATTCCTTGCCTCTCACGGTGATGTGGTGAACCGACGCGATGGCGTAGTCGTAAGGCTCGGCCCTATCCATGCCGTCGGCATCGAGCTCAATGCCACAGAGAATCTCGATCTGACCTTGATATTTTTCCTTCAGATGAGCAATTTCGCGGCGATAGGGAAGAATGTCTTCCTTTTTCATGCTATAATCGTTATCACCCGAGGCGTGATCCGAAAAGCCGATGGCCTCAAGTCCCATCGAAATGGCGTGAAGCAACATTTCCTCGGCGGTGTTTTGGCCGTCGCTGAAGGTTGTGTGCGTGTGGAAATCCGAAAGGATCATTTCGTCATTTTCTCCTGCTTGACCTTGTGGTCAATGACATGGCGCGAAGCAAGCTCGCGGTGAATGTCCTCAAGCGAGATGCCCGCCTCGGTCATCAGCACCATGATGTGATACGCAAGGTCGGCGATCTCGTAGATGGTCTCGGCCTTATCCTCGCTCTTGGCTGCGATAATGACCTCGGTTGACTCCTCGCCCACCTTTTTGAGAATTTTGTCAAGTCCCTTTTCAAAGAGATAGGTGGTGTAGGAGCCTTCTTTTTTATCGGTCTTGCGTCCCTCGATCAGCTTCATAAGTCCCGCATAGGAAAATTCCTTCAGCTCCTCGCTTTCCCAAATGGAATTGGTGAAGCAGGAGTCGCTTCCCGTATGGCAAGCGGGGCCGTCCTTTTCGACTGTGACGACAAGCGCGTCGCCGTCGCAATCGGCGGTGATGGAGACGATGTGCTGATAATTTCCGCTGGTCTCGCCCTTGAGCCAAAGCTCTTGACGGGAACGGCTATAGAAGCAGGTCAGCCCCTTTTCCATCGAGATTTCAAGGCTTTCCTTACTCATATAGGCAAGCGTCAGCACCTTCTTTGTGATCGCATCGACCACGATGGCGGGGATAAGGCCCTTTTCGTCAAATTTCAGTTGGTTGATATCCATGTCATAACCTCACAGTAATATTGTTGCTTTGAAGCTCTTTTTTGAGGTCGGGAATGGTGACCTCACCGAAGTGGAAGATCGACGCGGCAAGACCGGCGTCCACCTTCGGCACCTCGTGAAAGAGGGTGGTGAAATGCTCCATGCTACCCGCACCGCCGGAGGCAATCACGGGGACGCTTACGGCGTCGCACACGGCACGAAGCATCTCGAGGTCGAAGCCGCCCTTCACGCCGTCGGTGTCAATGGAATTGACCACGACCTCGCCCGCGCCAAGCTCGACGCAACGGCGGATCCAAGAAATGCCCTCGATTCCCGTGTCCTCGCGTCCGCCCTTGGCAAAGACGTGAAATTCGCCGTTCACGCGCTTGATGTCGGCCGAAAGCACGACGCATTGATTGCCATAGCGCTCGGCGGCCTGTCTTATCAGGTCGGGATTGCGAATGGCTCCCGAGTTGACGCTGACCTTATCCGCACCGCACTTCAGCACGCGGTCAAAGTCCTCCACCGTATTGATCGCACCGCCGACTGTGAGCGGAATGAAGATGCATTTTGCTACCTCAGTCAGAATGTCGGTGAAGAGCAAACGCCCCTCCGCCGAAGCGGTGATGTCGTAAAACACCAGCTCGTCGGCACCGCAATCGCTATAATAGCGTGCAAGCTCCACGGGCGAGGAAACGTCGCGAAGCCCTTCAAAATTTACGCCCTTGACCACGCGTCCGTTGCGCACGTCTAGGCAGGGAATAATTCGTTTGGTAATCATTTTGCCACCTCGATTGCTTCCGAAAGGTCGATCGCACCCGTATAGTACGCCTTGCCGATGATGGCACCGTAAAGCGAGAATGCGGCAAGCGCGCGCACATCGTCAAGCGTAGAAACGCCGCCCGACGCCACGATCTGCATTTTGTAGAGCTCGCTCATTTCGCGGTAGAGCTCACGGTTGGTGCCGCGCATATTGCCATCACGCGAAATGTCGGTACAGATGAGCGTGCGGACGCCAAGTGCTTCAAGCTCCCTACAGAATTCATGCAGGGTGAGTGAGGAAAGCTCGGTCCAGCCCTTAATGGCCACGAAGCCATCACGAATGTCTACACCTACGGCGATTTTGTCGCCGTAGGTTGTTACCGCTTTTTCGAGAAAGGCGCGGTCGGTGACGGCGGCCGTGCCGAGAATGACGCGGTCAACGCCCACCGAAAGATACTTTTCCACGGTATTCATATCGCGAATGCCACCGCCGATCTCGCTAAAGAGTGATGTATTCTTGACGATTTCCGAAACGGTGTCAAGGTTTGGCGTGTTGCCATCTCTCGCACCCTCAAGGTCGACTAAATGAATGAATTTTGCGCCCTTGCTTACAAAGTCCGCGGCTACCGAAAGTGGCGAGTCGCTGTAAACGGTCATCTGCGCATAGTCACCCTTTAAGAGTCTTACGGCCTTGCCGCCGTAAAGGTCGATTGCAGGAAAAATATTCATGCCTTCCCCTCCCATTCGCAGAAGCCTTTGAGAATAGCAAGGCCAACCTTGCCGCTTTTTTCGGGGTGGAACTGACAACCGCACACGTTGCCGCGCGCTACGGCTGCCGTGAGCGGCGCGCCGTATTCGGTCGTAGCGATGGTGTCGTCCGCACAGTCCACGCCCGCATACGAGTGAACAAAATAGACAAAGTCTCCGTCTTTAATATAACGGAAAATCGGATGCTTTTTCCCGTTGAAGTTCAGCGCGTTCCAACCGATCTGCGGAATTTTGAGATCTGCGGGGATCTGCTCTCCGATCGAACGGATATTTCCTCCGATCAGCGAAAGTCCGTCGTGCTCGCCGTATTCAAAGCTTTTTTCAAACAGCATTTGCATACCGAGGCAAATGCCCATAAGCGGCGTGCCTTCATTTGCCTTTGCCACGAGTAGCTTGTCAAGGGAATTCTCCCTAAGCTTTGTGGCGGCATCGGCAAACGCGCCGACACCGGGGAGAAGCAGCCGCTCGGCAGATGCGATCACTTGCGGGTCCCCGCTGACTATTACCTCCTCGCCGATAAAGGCAAAGGAGCTTTTCAGCGAGAAAAGATTTCCCACGCCGTAATCAACGATAACGGTCATCAAAGAACTCCTTTGGTCGAGGGAAGAACGCCTGCATTTGCCGCGTCCATTTTTACTGCCATGGCAAGCGCGCGAGCCACTGACTTGAAGATACCCTCAATGATGTGGTGCGTATTTTTGCCGCTCATTTGTTTGATGTGAATGGTCACGCCCGAGGTACGCGTGAACGCTACGAAGAACTCCTCCACGAGCTCGGTGTCAAAGTCTCCCACCTTTTCCCGGGTAATATCCACGTCCATGTAAAGTCCTCCGCGGCCCGAAATATCCACAGCCGAAAGGATCAGCGTCTCGTCCATGGGGAGAAGCTTGTCACCGTAACGCGTGATTCCTTTTTTGTCGCCGATGGCCTGTGTGAAAGCGCGGCCGAGACAGATGCCGATGTCCTCTGCGGTGTGGTGGAAGTCTACCTTGGTGTCACCTGTGCATCTAAGGGTCAGGTCAAAGCCGCCGTGTGCGGCAAAGAGCGTGAGCATATGGCCGAGGAAGCCACAACCCGTTCGGATGTCGACGATTCCGCTTCCGTCAAGCGCAAGGGTGAGGGAGATGTCCGTTTCATTTGTTCTTCTTTCAATTTTTCCGATTCTCATAGTATTTGTTTCCTTTCAAAATATTTTGGATTTCAGTAAGAAGGGTATCCATTTGTTCGTCGGTACCAATGGTGATACGGTTATAATTTTCGATCCGCTTAAGATCAAAGTGGCGGATGAGAATTCGTTTTTCTTTGAGGGCGAGATAAAGCTCCTTACCGCCGATCGCGTCGTGTGCGGCAAACAGGAAATTTGCCTTGGAGTCGGTAACGGTGAAGCCGAGCGCCGTAAGCGCCTTTTTGGTTCTCTCGCGCGTGTTTATGATCTTGTCACAACACGCTCGGTAGTATCCCGCGTCCTCAAGCGCGGCTTTGCCCGCCGCCATCGTCATGCGATTGACGTTGTAGGGATTGGTGGAATATTTTATGGTATTCATATCCGCAATTAGCGCGGGAGAGGCGATACCGAAGCCGAGACGCGCGCCTGCCAGCGAATAGGATTTGGAGAAGGTGCGCGTAACCAGCAGATTGTCGTATTTTTGAACGAGGGGCAAGGCACTTTCTCCGCCAAAATCAATATACGCTTCGTCAATGATCACCACGTGGTCGGGATTGCTTTTCACCAAATATTCGACCTCGTCGGGCGCGAGATAAAGGCCCGTGGGGGCGTTGGGGTTGGCGATTACAATGTTGGAATTCAAATTTTTGTAATCTTCAAGGTCTATTTTGAAATCCTCGGTTAAGGGAATTTCCTTGTAGGGAATACGGTTCAGCGC
This sequence comes from Oscillospiraceae bacterium, assembly GCA_015064795.1. Classification (GTDB taxonomy): domain Bacteria; phylum Bacillota; class Clostridia; order Oscillospirales; family CAG-272; genus RGIG8775. The sequence goes on from SVRO01000015.1 coordinate 4,946, forward strand.
GGCAAAGACGGGGTAAAAGCCGTAGGAAATGCTGGGAAAAGCAAAGGGATGTGCTTCGTCACCAAAAGCCATAAAGGCAAAATTGAGAATTTCGTCCGAGCCGTTGGTCATGAGGAGCTGCTCGGGCTCCAAACCGAAGAAATCGGCCGCCGTTCGATTTAAGTCGCGGCATTCGGGGTCGGAGTAAAGCTGGAGTCTTCCTGCCTCGGATGCCGCTGCCTTTTGCACGGCTTCGGAGGGAGGGAAGGGTGACTCGTTGGTGTTGAGCTTGATATAGACCGTGTCCTTGGGTTGCTCACCCGGCGTATAAGGCTTCAGCGCGGAGAAGCGATTCGAGAAAAATCGACTCATTTCTTTTCCTCCTCCAAGCGAATGGTTGCGCTTCTTCCGTGTGCGGTAAGTCCTTCCTCGCGTGCAAAGCGATCCACGTCCATGGCAACCGCGCGGAAGGCCTCATCGGGATAGTAGATAAACTGCGATTTTTTAATGAAATCGTCCACCGAAAGAGGACTTGAAAAACGTGCGGTTCCGCTTGTGGGAAGCGTGTGATTGGGGCCTGCGTAATAATCGCCAAGAGCCTCGGGGCAGCTTCGGCCAAGGAAGACCGAGCCTGCGTTCTTGACCTTTTCGAGATAATCGAAGGGGTTGTCGAGACAAAGCTCAAGGTGTTCGGGGGCGAGCTCGTTGGCAATATCGATAGCGGCATTGATCGAAGAGACTACGATGATCTTGCCCGCGGCCTCGATCGAGGCGCGCGCGATCTCGCGCCGCTCAAGCAGAGGGATCTGACGCTCGATCTCCTTTTGCACGTTCAGGGCAAGCGTGGCACTGTTGGTTACCAGAACGGCACTTGCCAGCTTGTCGTGCTCGGCCTGCGACAAAAGGTCGGCCGCCACGTTTTTGGCTTTTGCCTTGCCGTCGGCAATGACTAAGATCTCGCTCGGACCCGCGATCATGTCGATCGAAACCTGACCGAACACCTGCTTCTTGGCTTCGGCAACGAAGGCGTTGCCGGGACCCACGATCTTGTCTACGCGCGGCACGCTCTCGGTTCCGTAAGCAAGAGCCGCGATGGCCTGTGCGCCGCCGATCTTGAATACGCGGTCAACACCCGCGATCTTGGCCGCCGCCAAAATAGGTGCGGCGATCTTGCCGTCGGCACCGGGAGGTGTTACCATCACGATCTCACGGCAACCTGCGATCTTCGCGGGAATGCTATCCATAAGAACCGTGGACGGATAAGCTGCCGTGCCACCGGGTACGTAAAGTCCCGCTTTTTCGATCGGGATAATGCGCTGACCGAGCAGAACGCCGTTTTCACCCTCGACCACGAAGCCATCGCGCTTTTGCGCGCTGTGGAAGCGGTGAATGTTTTCGGCCGCCTTTTTCAGAATGCGGATAAAATCCTCGTCAACGGATGCCATGGCCTCCTCAAATTCCTCGGGAGCAACCTCAAGAGAGGAGAGCGTGGCATGATCGAATTTTTCACAGTAACGGTAAAGTGCCTCGTCGCCGTTTGCACGGACGTCGGCCAAAATTGCGGCAACGGTATCCTCCACATTGGACTTGGGAGCCATGCGTGCGAAGATCTCGTTATTTTCAATTTGTTTAGCGTTGAATATACGGATCATTTGTTTGCCTCCACCTGTATTTTAATGGCTTCAAGAAGCTTGGTGATCTCTTGATTTTTGAATTGGAACGCCGAGCGATTGGCCACGAGCCGTGCGCTGACGGGGGCTACTGTCTCGAAGGGCTCAAGATCGTTTTCCAGAAGCGTCTTGCCCGTTTCCACGATATCGAGAATGACGTCGGAGAGTCCCAAAATGGGGGCGAGCTCGATCGAACCGTTCAGCTTGATAATATCAATATCGCGGCATTTTTTGCCGTAATAGTCCATGGTGACGTTGGGGAATTTCGTGGCCACGCGGAGCGTGCGCTCGGTGGAGTCGTGAAAGCCCTTTTTGCCCGCGATCGCCAGACGGCATTTGCCGACGTTAAGATCCAAAAGCTCAAAAAGCTCGGGCTTATATTCCATGAGGATGTCCTTGCCGACCACGCCGATATCCGCGGCACCGCGCTCGACGTAAATAGCAACGTCGGAGGGCTTTACCCAGAAATAGCAAACGCCGGCTTCTTGGTTTTCGAAGATCAGCTTGCGCGTGTCTTCCAGTGCCTCGGGGCAATCAAAGCCTGCGGCGGCAAACATTTTAAATACCTTTTCGCCGAGCCGCCCCTTCGGCAGAGCGATCTGAAGCATTTCCTTCATCAGAATGCCTCCTTTCCAAGCGTCAGAAGCTGCTTGTATCTTAATTTTTCGGGCATTTTGGTCTGTACCGAAACGGTTTTCCCGTCGGCGAGAAGCTTCTGTACCTCGTCAAGAATCGCCTCAGTGGGCGCGCTCTCGGAGACGAGGAGCAGAACGTCCACGTCGTATTCACTTTCCTTTTCCAAGCGGTCAAGCAGGTCAAGATACACGGCAAAGCCAATGGCGCGTGAGCTCTTGCCCATCTTTTCCATCAGCTTATCGTACTGACCGCCGCTCAAAACGCTTGAGGGAATCCCCTTGACGTAGCCGCGGAAAATCAGCCCGTTATAATAGGTCATATTGCTGACCAACGAGAAATCCACAGCAATGCGAACGCCCGCGATCTCGCCGCAAAGCGCGAGAGTGGATTCGAACGCATCAAGCGCGGCTAAGATCTTTTTCTCTTTGGTTTTTTGACGAAGCGAGGCAATGACCTCCTTCGGCTCGCCATAAGCCTCGGTGAGTGCTTCGAGGAAGGCCGTTCTTGCGGGGCCGATATCATACTGCTCGCAAAGAGCGCGAACGCCCCCCGCGTTTTTGTTTTCGATGCAGGAAAGAAGCTCCCCGCGTCCCACGCCGAACTCCTGTCCCTCCAGTGCCGCCGAAACAACGCCGAGGTGCGAAAGATTCAGCACTGCGTCTCCCGAAATGGCCGAAAGGCTTAAGGCGGCAAGGCGTACGACCTCGCAAAGATGGTAGGGAGTCAGGTCACCGATACACTCAAGACCGGTTTGCATGATCTCCTTGTAGTGATGTGTCTTTTCGGAAATGCGGTAGACGTTTTCACTATAGTAAAGGCGGTTGACAGCCCCCGACTCGTCGGCCGAGTTTTTTACGATGGAAAGCGTAACGTCGGGCTTGAGTGCCATCAGCTTGCCGCTTGTATCGGTAAAGGTTATGACGCTATCCGAAACCAAGAATTCCTTGTTGACGGCGTACAGGTCATATTCCTCGAATTTGCTCATTTTAAAGTGGGTATACCCATATTGTCTGTATAAGCCGCGAAGCTTAAAAATAACCTTTTCTTCACTTTTGAGAAGATTGGTATCAAATGACATGATAATTCCTCCGTGCTTTATTTTTGTCGCTCCGTTTCTCATGGAACAACCCAAAAAAAGAACGCTTTTAGCTTTAACACTTTAGCGTGATAACATGATACCACAAAAGAATAGCTTTGTCAATAGATAATCGGAAAATTTCTTCTTGAAAATCCCATAAAAGAGAGCTTTTTTACATGAAACAGAGGCTGTCACCGTTCTCAGCGACAGCCTCTTGAAAAAACGATTAGAAGAGTCCTTCGATCTTGCCGTTTTCGTCCACGTCGATCTTTTCGGCTGCAGGAACCTTGGGAAGACCGGGCATCGTCAGAATATCACCCGTCAGAACAACGAGAAAGCCAGCACCTGCCGAAATCTTGACATTTCGTACCGTAACCGTGAAGTTCTCGGGAGCGCCCAGCTTTGCAGGATCGTCCGAGAAGCTATACTGCGTCTTGGCGATACAAACGGGGCAGTTGGCGAATCCGAGTGCCGTAAGGCTTTCGATCTGCTTCTTGGCGGCGGGCAGGAAAGCAACGCCGTTACCGCCGTATACCTTCTTGACAACCGCCTCGATCTTTTCCTCGATGCTTCCGTCAAGCTCGTAGGAGAAGGTGAAATCACCCTTTTCCTCCTCGCAAAGACGAACGACCTCGCGAGCGAGAGCCTCGCCGCCCTTGCCGCCCTCGGCCCAAACGGTCGAGAGAACGGTGTTTACACCGAGCTCGCGGCACTTCTTGATAATGAAGTCGATCTCGTTGTCGGTGTCGGTGGGGAAGCGGTTGACCGCAACCACGCAGGGAAGCTTATATACGTTTTTGATGTTGGATACGTGGCGAAGAAGGTTGGGAATACCGCGCTCAAGAGCCGCGAGATCCTCGGTAGCAAGCTCGGTCTTGGGAAGACCTCCGTGCATCTTGAGTGCGCGAACGGTGGCAACCACTACGACAGCGCTCGGAACGAGTCCTGCCATACGGCACTTGATGTCAAGGAATTTCTCGGCACCAAGGTCGGCACCAAAGCCTGCCTCGGTAACCGTGTAGTCACCCATCTTGAGAGCCATGCGCGTTGCCATCACCGAGTTACAGCCGTGTGCGATGTTCGCGAAGGGGCCGCCGTGTACGAAAGCAGGCGTACCCTCAAGCGTTTGTACGAGGTTGGGCTTGAGCGCATCCTTGAGGAGCGCGGTCATAGCACCTGCCGCCTTCAGCTGACCGCAGGTTACGGGCTTATCGTCATAGGTGTAACCCACGATGATACGGGAGAGACGCTCCTTAAGATCGGTGATCGAGGAGGAAAGGCAGAGAACTGCCATGATCTCGGAGGCCACGGTGATGTCGAAGCCGTCCTCACGCGGAACGCCGTTGGCCTTTCCGCCAAGGCCGTCTACCACATTACGAAGCTGACGGTCGTTCATATCGACACAACGCTTCCAGGTGATCTTTCGGACGTCAATGCCGAGCGAGTTGCCCTGCTGAATATGGTTGTCAAGCATAGCGGCAAGAAGGTTGTTTGCCGCGCCGATGGCGTGGAAGTCACCGGTGAAGTGAAGGTTGATATCCTCCATGGGAACGACCTGTGCATATCCGCCGCCTGCCGCGCCGCCCTTTACGCCGAATACGGGGCCGAGCGAGGGCTCACGGAGTGCAACCGTTACATCCTTACCGATGCGAGAAAGGCCGTCGGCAAGGCCGATGGTGGTCGTGGTCTTACCCTCACCTGCGGGGGTGGGGGTGATGGCGGTAACGAGGATCAGCTTACCGTCCTTGTGGTCGGTCTCCTTGAGGAGCGAAAGATCGATCTTTGCCTTGTAATTGCCGTACTGCTCGACGTACTTTTCATCAACGTGCGCCTTCTTGGCAATTTCGGAAATGTGCTGCATTTTGCAGGCTTGTGCAATTTCAATATCCGACTTGTAGCTCATGGTCTTCTCCTATTATTTAAAGTATTTTACCGCCGAGGCGAACAGCTTCATGTCGTATTCGCCCACGACGTTGCGATAAAGTCCGTTTCCGATACGCTCGGAGTGTCCCATCTTACCGATAACGCGGCCGTCGGGGGAGAGAATACCCTCGATTGCGGCGATCGAGCCGTTAGGATTGAAGGCGGTATCCATCGAAGGATTGCCGTCAAGATCGACGTACTGCGTAGCGATCTGGCCGTTTGCGGCAAGCTTGGCTACCAGCTCGTCGGAGGCGAGGAAGCGTCCCTCGCCGTGCGAGATCGGCACCGTGTAGATCTCACCGACCTTGGTGCCGGCAAGCCAAGGTGACTTTGCCGTGCAAACGCGCGTGCGAACCAGCTTGGACTGATGGCGGCCGATGATATTATAAGTAAGCGTGGGGCAGTTCTCGTCGGTGTCGATGATCTTGCCGTAAGGCACGAGACCGAGCTTGATGAGCGCCTGGAATCCGTTACAGATACCGCACATAAGGCCGTCGCGCTTATCGAGAAGTGCGCTGACCTGCTCCTTGATCTCGGGATTGCGGAAGAACGAGGTGATGAACTTTGCGGAGCCGTCAGGCTCGTCGCCGCCCGAGAAGCCACCGGGAATAAAGATCATCTGTGAGGATGCGATCTTATCGGCAACCACCTCAATGGAGCGAGCAACGTCGTCCGAGGTCAGATTGCGAATGACCACGATATCGGCCTCGGCGCCGGCGATTTCCATGGCCTTTGCGGAGTCGTATTCGCAGTTGGTACCGGGGAATACGGGGATAAGAACGCGAGGACGTGCCACACGAACGGCGGGCGCGGCGTTCGACTTCTCGGTATATGCAAAGGTGGGAGCCGTCTTTTCCTTGGTGGGCGCGTTGGTAGCGAACACACCCTCAAGCGTTGCGTCGTTGAGCGCCACAAGCTCGGCAATGGTTGCCTTGTCCTTGCCGAGAACGATCTCGGGTGCTTCGGTGGTCTCACCGATCTTGATGGCGTATGCGGAATCGATCTCGCCGTCAAGCTCGGCCACGATGAAGTCGTAAAGCATAGCGCCGTGCCAGCTTTCCGTATCGTAGCAGGACTTGAAGCCGATCTCATTACCGAAGGACATCTTCATTACGGCCTCGCCGATGCCGTTTTCAACCGCCCATGCGGCCTTGACCTTGTGGGCCTTGCAAAGCTCGTGGAAGCTATCCCATGCCGCCGTCGTTGCCTCGGGCGTTTCATTCGTGGGAGCAAAGAGGTAAACGGGGTGTCCGGCCTCCTTGAATTCAGGCGAGATGACATTCTCGGCCTTGATGGGGGCAATCGCGAAGGAAATCAGCGTGGGAGGAACGTCTTTGTCAAGGAAGGTTCCCGACATGGAGTCCTTACCGCCGATCGCGGCGATCTTCAGCTCAAACTGTGCGTCCATTGCACCGAGAAGTGCCGCGAAGGGCTTGCCCCAGCGCACAGGCTCGTTGCGGAGCTTTTCAAAGAATTCCTGAAGCGTCAGGTAAGCGTCCTTATAGTCGGCACCTGCCGCTACGATCTTGGCAACCGAATTGTAGACTGCCGCACGCGCTCCCGTATAGGGATCCACGCTCATAGTGTCGGGATCAAGTCCCCACGCCATCACGCTTGCGCTGGTCGTTTTCTGACCGGGCAGGGTAGGAAGCAGAGCCGCCATGGCCTGCGCGGGTGTCTTTTGCGTTTTTCCGCCGAAGGGCATGAGCACCGAGCCTGCGCCGATCGAGCCGTCGAAGCGCTCGACAAGGCCGCGGCGGCTTGCCGTCTTAAGATCGGCCGCCATGGTGCGAAGATCGGGGTAGAGTGCCTTTGAGAAGACATCAAGATCTTTTTCGTTTACCTCCACCGTGGTGTGCTTGTTGGCACCGTTGGTGTTCAGGAATTCACGGCTGAGGTCGGCAATGATCTGACCTTTCCAGCTCATGACCATACGGGCGGCCTCAGTGACCTCTGCCACAAGGTATGCCTCAAGATTTTCGTTCTCGGCGTAAGCGATGAAGGCTTCGGCGTCCTTGGCCTCCACAACCACGGCCATTCTTTCCTGCGACTCGGAGATCGCAAGCTCGGTTCCGTCCAGACCGTCGTATTTCTTACGAACGGCGTCAAGGTCGATACGAAGGCCGTCGGCAAGCTCGCCGATGGCAACCGATACGCCGCCTGCACCAAAGTCGTTGCAACGCTTGATCAGACGCGTGACCTTAGGATCGCGGAAAAGGCGCTGGATCTTGCGCTCCTCGGGTGCGTTACCCTTCTGTACCTCGGAGGCCATGGTGGTAAGCGATTTCATGTTATGGCTCTTGGAGGAGCCGGTTGCGCCGCCGATACCGTCACGTCCTGTACGTCCGCCAAGCAGAATGACCACGTCACCTGCCTCGGGGCGCTCACGGCGTACGTTATAAGCGGGCGCCGCGGCAACGACCGCACCGCACTCAAGGCGCTTTGCTACGTAGCCGTCGTGATAGATCTCAGCTACGTGACCGGTGGCAAGACCGATCTGATTTCCGTAAGACGAGTAGCCTGCGGCCGCCGTCTGACAAAGCTTTCTCTGAGGAAGCTTGCCCGAAAGCGTTTCGGCAAGCGGACGGCGGGGGTCAGCCGCACCGGTCACGCGCATGGCTTGATGTACGTAAGCGCGGCCCGAAAGGGGATCGCGAATACAACCGCCGATACAGGTGGCGGCACCGCCAAAGGGCTCGATCTCGGTGGGGTGATTGTGCGTTTCGTTCTTGAACATGAGAAGCCAATCCTGCTCCTCACCGTTGATATCGGCCGTGACGTGAATCGAGCAGGCGTTGATCTCCTCGCTTTCGTCAAGCTCGGGAAGCTCGCCTCTCTTTTTGAGTGTCTTTACCGCGATGGTGGCAATGTCCATCAGTGTCTGCGGACGCTTTGCCGCCTTTTCCTCGCCGTAGACCTCAACTCTTGCGGCAAGATAACGCTGGTAAGCCTCGTCAACTGCCTTGTCTTCGATCTTTACGTTGTCGATGTGCGTAGAGAAGGTGGTATGACGGCAGTGATCCGACCAATAGGTATCGACCACGCGAATTTCGGTGATGGTGGGATCGCGGTGCTCTTCGTTTTTGAAATAGTTTTGAAGGAATTTCAGGTCGTCAAGGTCCATGGCAAGACCAAGCTTGTCAAGAAGGGCGGAAAGTCCCTTCTCGTCAAGTGTGATAAAGCCGTCTACCGTGGCAACCTTGTCGGGAATGGCGTACTCGCTTGCAAGCGTTTCGGGCTTTTCAAGCGAGGCCTCGCGGCTTTCCACCGCGTTAATTACATACTTCTTAACACTTTCCACATCCTCATCGGTAAGCGCACCACCCAGAATATAGACCTTGGCGGAACGAACCGTGGGACGCTCGCCCTGGCTTTGCAGCTGGATGCACTGTGCGGCCGAGTCGGCTCTCTGGTCAAACTGACCGGGCAGAGGCTCGACGGCAAACACAATACCGCCCTTCGCGTCGATCGCGCTCGTGGCAATATCGAGCTGGGGCTCGGAGAAGATGGTGCTTACGGCGCGGTCGAAGAGTGCTTCTTCGATGTTTTCCACGTCGTAGCGATTTACGATACGAAGGCTTTCAAGATTGGAAAGACCGACAAGATTTCGAAGCTCGCCAAGAAGGCCGTTCGCCTCGTGCGCAAGCTCGGGCTTTTTTTCAACGAATATTCTGTATACCATGATCAGTTCTCCTTTGCCTTGAGTGCGCGCTGTCCGATATCGGTGCGATAATACATATTGTCAAATTTGACCTTTTCAAGCTCGGCGTAGGCTTTTTTGATTGCGTTTTTCAGGGTGTCTGCCGTAGCGGTCACGCCAAGAACGCGGCCCCCCGCCGTGAGGAGCTTTTCGCCTTCAAGCTTTGCGCCCGCAACGTAGACCTCGCCTTCCAAATCCTTGGGAAGCGTGATCTCAAAGCCCGACGCGTATTTTTCAGGATATCCCTTTGAGGCGGCAATCACGCAAGCGGCGGCACCGTCCGAGAATTTGACCTCGGTCTCAGAAAGCGTGCCGTTGGTGGTAGCCATCATGACCGTCAGAAGATCGGACTCAAGAAGGGGAAGAACCACCTGTGTTTCGGGATCGCCGAAGCGGCAGTTGTATTCGATGACCTTCGGTCCGTCCTTTGTGAGCATTAAGCCGAAATAGAGACAGCCCTTGAAGGTGCGTCCCTCGGCGTTCATCGCCTTAATTGTGGGAAGGAAGATCTTCTCCATACATTCCTTGGCGATTTCGTCGGTGTAGTAGGGGTTGGGGGCAATGGTACCCATACCGCCCGTGTTAAGACCGGTGTCGTTGTCTCCCGCACGTTTGTGATCCATCGAGGAGATCATGGGAACGACCGTTTTGCCGTCGGTAAAGGAAAGCACCGAGACCTCGGGACCCTCCAAAAATTCCTCAATGACGATGTTGTTTCCGCTCTCACCGAACTGCTTGTCCTCCATGATGGAGCGAACGGCCGCGACAGCCTCCGCACGCGTAAAGGCAATGATAACGCCCTTGCCGAGTGCCAAGCCGTCAGCCTTAACGACCGTGGGAATCGGTGCGGTGTCGAGGTATTGGATCGCCGCCTTGGCATCCGAGAAGACTTCGTACTTTGCGGTTGGAATGTCGTACTTTTTCATCAAGTTCTTGGAAAAGACCTTGCTTCCCTCGAGGATGGCCGCGTTTTTGGCGGGGCCAAAGCAGGGAATACCGATCGCACTGAGTGCGTCTACCGCGCCGAGAACCAGCGGATCGTCGGGAGCGACCACGGCGTAGTCGATCGCATTTTCCTTGGCAAACGCCACGATCTTGTCGATCTCCTTCGCGCCGATCGCCACGCACTCGGCGTCGGCGGCAATGCCGCCGTTGCCGGGAAGCGCGTAGATCTTTTCGATTTCTTTGTTTTCCTTCAGCTTGCGGATGATGGCGTGCTCACGCCCCCCGCCGCCGACAACCAATATTTTCATGCCGTACCTCTTTTATCAGTGATGGAAGAGTCTCATGCCCGTGAAGGCCATGGCCATGCCATACTTGTTGCAGGTCTCAATGACGTTGTCGTCACGGATCGAGCCGCCGGGCTCAGCAATATACGAAACGCCGCTCTTATACGCGCGCTCGATGTTGTCGCCAAACGGGAAGAAGGCGTCCGAGCCGAGCGATACGCCGCGGATACCGTCAAGGAACGCACGTGCCTCCGCATCGGTAAGCGGCTCAGGCTGGCGGGTAAAATACTTCTGCCAGTTGCCGTCTGCGCAAACGTCCTCCTCGTTCTTGTTGATGTAGCCGTCGATGACGTTGTCGCGGTCGGGGCGGCCAAGCGTGTCAAGGAAGGGCAGGTTCAGTACCTTCTCGTGCTGGCGGAGGAACCAAGTGTCTGCCTTGGTGCCCGCAAGACGCGTGCAGTGGATACGGGATTGCTGACCGGCACCTACGCCGATGGCCTGTCCGTCGTAAGCAAAGCATACCGAGTTGGACTGCGTATATTTCAGAGTGATCAGAGAGATGATGAGGTCGCGAATTGCCTCCTCGGGCAGATTCTTGTTGGCGGTCACGACATTGGTCAGCAGATCCTTGTCAATCTTGAAATTGTTGCGGCCCTGCTCGAATGTGATGCCGAACACGTGCTTGCGCTCGATCTCTTCAGGAACGTAGTTCTCGTCGATCTCAATCACGGTGTAGCCGCCCTTACGCTTGGACTTGAGAATCTCAAGTGCCTCGGGCTCATAGCCGGGAGCGATTACGCCGTCGGACACCTCGCGCTTGATGAGGAGCGCGGTCTTAACGTCGCAAACATCGGAGAGTGCAACGAAATCACCGAAGGAGCACATACGGTCGGTGCCGCGAGCTCTTGCATAGGCGCAAGCAAGAGGAGACTCCTCAAGTCCTTCGATATCATCTACAAAGCAAGCCTTTTTCAGCGTGTCGGAAAGCGGAACGCCAACGGCCGCAGAGGTGGGGCTGACGTGCTTGAAGGAGGTGGCTGCGGGCATACCGAGTGCCGCCTTCAGCTCCTTCACGAGCTGCCACGCGTTAAAAGCGTCAAGGAAGTTGATAAAGCCGGGCTTTCCGTTCAGCACGCGAATGGGAAGCTCGCCGTTCTCCATAAAGATGCGAGAGGGCTTTTGATTGGGGTTACAGCCATATTTCAGTTCAAGTTCTTTCATGTTCAGCCTCCGATTTTGTTTTTATTGATGATCTTTTCTTGGATCTCGCCGCTTACAAGGTCGGTGTAGCGGACGTAGAGAGAAATTTTGTTTTGATCGTTGAGATTTGCCCAGATGTCTGCCGCAAAGGCGTTGATATCACTCGGGATAACGACGCGCTCGGGCTCACCCTGGAATGTGGGAATGGGGTTGCCGTCGGTAACGTAGGTGTGAATGAAGTGACCAAGTCCTGCCTTCGAGGGATAGGAGAAGGTGTAGCGTGCGCAATCCGAGCCCTCGGCGTCAAGACTCTTGAGAATGCTCATTTCATACGAGAAATCCTTGTTCTCAAAGGTCAGCATACCGCTGATACGGGGGGTAAAGTTGGGGGCGTCGGGCTCAAAGGCGCGCGTAGCAAGCGCGTCGGAGAAGCTCTTGCCCTCGGGAAGTGCGTTGTATACGGTATCAGTCTGGTCGCCGTTGGTGACGATCAGTTTGTTTTCCCATGTGCGAAGTGCCGCGTAAATAATGAGCGACGGGTCGGCAACCTTTGCAGGATCAAAGGGCTCGGTAAAGATTGCGCCGTCCTTTGCGGTAAAGATGCGGTTACGGCTGTTCTCGCTTCTGCCCATAATGAAATAGGCAACGGCGGCCTTGGTGCCGTCACTGGTTTTTCCGATTACGATGCCGCGGCCAACGTAAGGGTTGCCTGCGACTCTTTCACCTGTGGTTTTTGCTTCGTAAATATTCATTTTTTATCTCCTTCACGCTCTTTTTGCAGTTTCTTTGAGACAAGCTCAGTGGCGCGTGGCAGAATATTCCACTCTGCCTGCTCCATCACCCGTTTTTGCAGAATTTCGGGCGTGTCTCCGCGGCGGATCTTGACTGCCTTTTGCAAAATGATCTCGCCGCCGTCGGGAATTTCGTTTACGTAATGTACCGTAGCACCCGTCACCTTTACGCCGTATGCCAGCGCGGCCTCGTGTACGCGCAGACCGTAAAAGCCCGCACCGCAGAAGGAGGGGATAAGCGAGGGGTGTACATTTAAGATTCGATTGGGGTATTTTGAGGTAAAGTCGGCACTCAGTATCGAAAGGAAGCCGGCAAGAACGATCAACTCGATCTCGTACTTGCGAAGCTCCGAAAGGATGGCTTCTTCAAATTCCTTTGCTGTGGCAAAATTCTTTTTGAGAACAGTCACTGCGGGAATACCCGCTTTTTCGGCGCGCGTCAGCGCATAAGCCCCCTCTTTGTTGGAAACGACGAGCGCGATCTCGCCGCTGTGAATTTTACCGCTGCTTTGCGCGTCGATCAGCGCTTGCAGATTGGTGCCGCCTCCCGATACGAGAACGGCAATTTTGGTTTTAGACATCGGCTTTTTTCTCCTTCGTCAGTTTTTCGAGTAGGGGAATGCACCAGCCACCAAACGAATTGCCGAGAATGATGATAAGAAGATACAGGATGCTCTCGCCGTTCAGTGTGTGTGCCGCCGCAAAATAAAACATATTGGCGATCGAGTGCTCAAAGCCGCTGAGAATGAAGGCGGGGACGCAAACGAAAATGCCAAGCACGCTTCCTTTTTCGCGGTACATACGAACGGCAATGTACATCAGTACGCCGCAGAAGAAGGCGCGGATGATTGCTTGCGGAAAGCTTTGCTCCAGCTTGGCAAGCACCATCGTCTCCACTCTTGCGGAAATTGCGGGGAGTGCGGCACGGGCCAAAAGGCCGAAAGCCGCACAACCGATGGCGTTGCCGAGAAGGCCGCAAAGCGTTGCCAGAATGTTCTTTTTTGAGTGGTCGTCCACAAGATAGCCGACCTTTCCCGTGTAAAGCGAAAAGCCAAAGAGACAGATCGTAAGCAGGGCAACACTAAAAAGCAGTGCGCCTATGTAGCGGTCCTCACAGCCGAGCAGGACGCAACCGCCCAGCGTGATGCAGAGACCGGCAAGAATGCCCTTAAAGCCCTCGCGGATCAGCATAAGATAACGCCCTCGTCGCTCTTTACGATCTCACCCATGATATAAGCGTCCTCTCCGTTTTCACGAAGCGTCTTTACGGCAAGATCGGCGTCTTCCTTCTTTACGATGACGCTCATACCAACACCCATGTTGAAGGTGTTGAACATATCTCTTTCGGGAATATTACCGGTTTTTGCGATAAGTTCAAAGATCGGGAGGATCTTGAGCGCACTTTTTTCTATCTTTGCGCCAAGTCCCTTCGGAAGACTTCTCGGAATGTTTTCGTAGAAGCCACCGCCTGTAATATGGGAAATCGAGCGCACGGTAACCTTTTCGAGCAAAGCGAGAATGGGCTTTACATAGATTTTCGTGGGCGTGAGGAGCGTTTCGCCGACCGATTTTCCGCCAAGCTCGGCCACGGGGGAGATAATATCCTTCTCGCCGATGCCGAATACCTTACGAACAAGCGAGAAGCCGTTGGAGTGTACACCGCTGGAGGGGATGGCAATAATAACGTCACCCTCTTCCATGGTGTCGGGCTTGAGGATCTTGGGCTTGTCCACGATACCTACCGCAAAGCCGGCAAGGTCATACTCATCAATGGGGTAGAAGCCGGGCATTTCGGCGGTCTCACCGCCGATGAGTGCCGCACCGCTCTGTACGCAGCCCTCGGCAACACCGCTGACGATCGCGGCGATCTTCTCGGGGAAGTTCTTGCCACACGCGATATAATCGAGGAAGAAGAGAGGCTTCGCACCGCTACAGATGACGTCGTTTACGCACATTGCCACGCAGTCGATACCGATGGTGTCATGCTTGTCAAGAAGGAACGCGAGCTTGAGCTTGGTGCCGACGCCGTCGGTGCCGCTTACAAGCACGGGACGCTCCATACCCTTGGTATCCAATTCAAAAAGGCCGCCGAAGCCACCGATGTCCGAGCAAACGCCCGAGGTCATGGTTCTTGCGATGTGAGCCTTCATCAGTTCTACGGCGCGATAGCCCGCAGTAATATCAACGCCTGCTGCGGCGTAGCTTGCAGATTGTGAGTTTTTCATAATTTCCTCCTCATATTATTCTTTTCCGTCCCAGCAATACGTGCAAAGCTTGCAGGGGGGGATGCCGATGGCCTTTTTAATGCCGTCAAGCGTTTGGAACTCGAGTGAATCAAAATGAAGCTTTTTGCAGATCGCCTCTCGGAATTTTTTGCCGCGCTCGGTGGTGCCGTCGCAGTATTCCTCGATATGATCGAAGCCCTCCTCGCCCTCAAGCTCCATAATAATCTTTCTTGCGAGAAGATCCATGTCAGACGTGTTTCTCGAAAAGTTCAGATATTTACAGCTATACATGATGGGAGGACAAGCAGAACGGATATGCACCGATTTGGCTCCGTTCTGATAAAGGAAATCGACCGTTTCCTGAAGCTGCGTGCCGCGGACGATACTATCGTCCACAAACAGAAGATCCTTGTCCTTGATCAGCTCGGATACGGGGATCTGCTTCATTTTTGCAATTTTTTTGCGCTCCTCCTGATTGGAGGGGATAAAGCTTCGCGACCATGCGGGCGTATATTTGATAAAGGGTCTGGCAAAGGGCTTGTTACAGCCAAAGGAGTATCCGATAGCGTGAGGGGTTCCCGAGTCGGGCACGCCGCAAATGTAATCCACATCGGGAAGCGTTCCGTTTTGGATCTCGTTCTCCGCCATAATGCGTCCGTTCTCGTTTCGCATGACCTCTACGTTTACACCCTCGTAGGTGGCGGTAGAGAAGCCATAGTAGGACCAAAGAAACGCACAAATTTTGGTTCCCTCATGCCCATCAAAAAGTGTGATGATTCTCTCGGGTGTAATATGAACGATCTCGCCCGACTTTAACTCCTTCACGCTTTCAAAGCCGAGCTTTTGATAAGCAAAGGATTCAAAGGAAACGCAATGCGCGCCCTCGCGTTTGCCGATGGCTACGGGGAGACGACCAAAGCGGTCGCGCGCGGCAATGAGAGATCCGTCCTCGCAAAGCAGAAGCAGGGAAGCGGAGCCCTTGATTTTTTCCTGTGCATGTCGGATGCCGTCGGCAATGGTCTCCCCTTGATTGATGAGCGCGGAGATGATCTCCACCGAGTTGACGCGGTTTCCGCTCATGCTTTGGAAAACGCTTCGGTTGCTCTTTACGTATTCCTCCACGATCTCGTCTCCGTTTTCGACAAGTCCGACCATAACCATGGCGTAAATGCCGAATTTGGAGCGAATAAGAAGGGGCTGTGGGTCTAAATCGCTGATACAGCCGATGCATGCATTGCCCTTAAGTCTTGCCGCAATGTTGTCAAACTTCGTGTGAAAGGGCGAATTTTCAATATTGTGGATCTCTCGCTGAAAGCCGTCCTTCGCATTGACCGATGCCATACCGGCCCTGGCTTTGCCGAGGTGGGAGTGATAGTCCACCCCGAAAAAGACATCTTGCACACAGTCATTCCTGTCGGTTATTCCAAAAAATCCGCCCATAAATTCCTCCGTGTTTGATCGATGCTTTTTGCCTTTGGCATAACTCAGGCGAAGAAGAGCTTCGAGAGCGTCATGGGATCGATATACTCGCCGTCCTTGTATACGCGCATATTGCCCGATGCGATCTCGTCGATCAGCATAACGTTGCCGTCCTTGTCGTAACCGAACTCGAACTTGATGTCATAAAGAACCATGCCCTTGTCGGCAAGATCGTCGGCAACGATCTTAGTGATCTGCTGCGTCATCGCCTTGGTGGATTCGTACTGCTCGTCGGTCATAACGCCGAGAACGATAAGGCCGTCCTTGGTAACCAGCGGGTCGCCCTTGGCATCATTCTTGAAGGTCATTTCGACGTAAGAGGGAAGGTCGGTTCCTTCTTCCATGTATTCACCGTAGCGGCGGATGAAGCTGCCAACCGCTTTGTTGCGGCAGATAACCTCAAGTCCCTTACCGAAGGGCTTTGCGGGAAGCACCTCCATGGTGGTGTCGTCAAGATTGGCGCTGATATAGTGCGTCTTGATGCCTGCGGCGTTTACCTTCTCAAAGAAGTAGATGGACATTCTGAGGTTGACGTCGCCAACGCCGTCGATGGTGAGACCTACCGAGTTCTCGCCTGGATCGAAAACGCCGTCCTTGCCCGTGCAATCGTCCTTGAACTTCAGAAGATAGTTTCCGTTGTCAAGAGAAAATACGTCCTTGGTTTTTCCGGTGTAAACAAGCTGCTTGCTCATGTGTTTGTACCTCTTTCGTTTTATTTTTATAAATTTTTTACTTATTGAATTCTGCTTCGATGGCCTGATTTTTCTCAAGCACCTTTTTCGCGTCGGCTACGCGCTTTGCATCAAGTGCCTCGGCGAGAGCCTTGTCCTCAACGGCAAGGATTTGGATACACAAAAGGGCGGCATTGCCCGCGCCGTTCACGGCGACGGTGGCTACAGGTATACCGGTAGGCATTTGTACCGTGGAGAGAAGCGCGTCAATTCCACCCAAATTTCCGGAAGCTACGGGGATTCCGATGACGGGAAGGGTCGTGTTTGCGGCGATAGCGCCTGCAAGATGAGCCGCCATTCCTGCGGCGGCAATGATAGCACCGAAGCCCTTTTCGCGTGCGGTCTTGCTGAATTCAGCCGCTTCAATGGGGGTGCGGTGTGCGGAAAATACGTGAACCTCATAGGGGACTTGGAAGCTTTCCAGCATATCCATGGCCTTTTTTACGATCGGCAGATCGCTGTCGCTTCCCATGATGATGGCGATTTTTTTCATACGTTACCTCCTAATAAAAATCAAAAAAGGCGCACTTACCTTGTCAAACGGTAAGCGTGCCCAGACGGTCGGCCTTCTTCTCCCTTGTTCCTCCGTGGTAATCCACTCGTTCCGTCAGTTGCAAAGGATGTATTCTATTTTGAAATACATTCGTATTATATCATATGAACAAAAAAATGTCAAGTGGAAAAACGCGCTTTTTGCGGAAAAAAAGAAGAAAGGGGAAACTATCCAAAAGCGATTGGATTTTAAGAAATTTTATCGTCGATTTACTTAAAAAATGACGTAAAAGACTCAAAAGAAAGTGAGTTGCACCGTTTTTTGAAAGATGTTTAAAATGTATATTAGTTTTTAAAAATTCTTTTGAAATTTGTGCAAAATGCCGTGTTTTTTGGGGTTGACGAATTGCTTTGGGTGTGGTAGAATGTGCGCAAAGAGGGAAAGGAAGGTGCGCTTATGGATACCAAGCTTTTGATCAATAAGCACTTGACAGACAAGCAGCTTGAGAGGATATCCTCCCTTGGCTCAAACAACGATCCCGTTCTTTTCGCACTCGTTGGCGATATTAACGCCGCAGGCGAATATTCCGAGACGACGGTTGCCTTTACCGCCGCCGAGCTGATCGTTTTTGAATCGGCCAAGGCGGATGGGGAAGTCAGGCTTCGCTATGCCGATATGGAAGACATTTTTACCAAGCGTATGTACGGAAATGCTCTCATCCGCGTGAAGATGAAGGGCGAGGAAAAGCCGCAGAACATCTACCGCTATACCTTTGGTATTGCCGCGCTTTGCGATGCCGCCATTCGATTCGTGAAGGGCGTGATACAGGGAAGCGAGAGCGAATCGCTCCTCGGTAGCGTGGAGCTGGCTTATGAAAAGCAGCTTTCGGTCTGCCCGCGGTGCGGACGTACGCTTTCGGCTCCAGGGGTGAAATGTATCAACTGCGAGAGCAAGCGAAAGATCATTTCCCGTCTTGCCGTTTACATGAAGCCTGACCTTTGGAATATTGTGCTTTCGGTGGCACTTTCGGTGGCGACCACCTTTTTGATGCTGGTTCCGCCTTATCTTACGAAGACCTTGGTTGACGTAGTACTCAAGGACGTTGGCGGTGTGTTTCCGCCCGATAGCGCCAAACAGCTCGTCACCATTGGTATTCTGCTTGCCGTCTTTCAGATCGTTCGGCACGTCCTTGGCATGTGGCGTGCATACGTGATGCGAAAATGCAACTCGGGTATCGTAAAGCGAATCCGTGACGACGTTTACGAGCACGCGCAGTATCTTCCGATGAATTTTTACGATAAGACCTCCACGGGTTCGGTCATCAACCGTATTTCCGGTGACTGCTCCACGCTTCAGTCCTTTATGCTTCACATCACACAGGATGCTGTGGTCGAGTTTTTCCGTATGATCGGTATCGTGGTGATCATGCTGATCATGAGCCCACGACTTGCGCTATATTCATTGATACCCGTTCCTCTCGTTGTCATTATTTCCCGTGTATTTTCGAAGCGCATCGCGCCTTTTTACCGTAGGATTTGGCGCAAATGGGCGGCGGTTTCCGGTGCCTTGACGGACACGATACCTGGCATTCGCGTGATCAAGTCCTTTACCAACGAAAAGAATGCGATCGAGCGATTTGAACGCAAAAATCAGGATTGGTACGACACGAACCTTGCCGCAGGTAAGATCCTCAGCGTATATCCGTCCTTCGTGCTTCTTTTGATGGGATTTGGCTCGGTCATTATTTGGCTGCTTGGCGGCTTTGCCGTGCTTGGCGGCTCGGGCGAGATCACGGCGGGTCTTCTTGTTTCCTTT
>SVRO01000016.1 GCA_015064795.1 Oscillospiraceae bacterium
ATAACAAAGCAATCCGCTTCTATGAGCGATACGGCTTTAGATATGATGGGACTGATGCAGAAATCATACTTGGAACATCAAATACAGAACGGCGAATGATTTATGAACGTAATTAGAGATAATCAAACTCCAATTTATCGAATAACGAACGCCGACAGATTTTTGGGAAAATCTGTCGGCGTTAATTATTTGTTTACTGCGGAGCAAAACTGCACCATATGAACCCAACTGACTATAAACTCTCCGCTAATTTTGCAGGCCCTTTACCGTGCCGTTTTTCTAATGGTTTAAAAGATCAGCGCAACGATCGTAAGTGCGACGAGGAAAAGAAGGTTGAGCAGGGTGAAGATCTTTATATAATGCCCCGTCTTGTGAGGATTTCGTTGCGTGTATTCGCGGAAGGTGATAAGGCTTGCGAGTGATGCGATCAGCGTACCCGTGCCACCGATGTTGACGCCGAGCAGGAGCGACGGATAATCGGCTGTGAAGCGTGAGAGCAGAATGGCAGAGGGGACGTTGCTGATAAACTGACAGGAAAGGATCGAAACGAGAAGCGTGCTTTTTTCAAGCAAAGCGCCGAGTAGATTATGTACCAGTTCCACGCGCGCAAGATTCCCCGCAAAGACGAAAAAGCAGGTGAAGGTGAGAAGCAGACCGTAGTCCACGCGCGCGAGCGCTTTTCGGTCAAGAAAGACGAGCAAAATAAGCACAATCGCCGTGCCGAGTAGATAGGGAACGGCGTGAAAGACCACCGAGATCGAGACCGCAAACAAAACAAGATAAAGTACCGTCCTTGTGGGAGGGAGGCGGTAATCCTCCTTTTCGGTGAGGTCGATCTTTTCGGGTCTGACGAAAAAACAACAGATAATGATAAGCACCGTTGCCGCCAAAAAGGGCGGAAGCATGATGGCGAGAAATTTACTGGTTGGAATATTGAAATAGGAATAGAGGTACAAATTTTGCGGATTGCCGAAGGGCGTCAGCATACCTCCAAGGTTGGCCGCAATATTTTGCATGACGAAAACAAACGCCATGTGATTCTCCTTGCCCGTGGAGGAGAGAACGTAATAGCCGAGCGGCAGGAAGGTGATAAGTGCCATATCGTTGGCGATCAGCATCGAGCCGAAAAAGGTGATGAACACAAGTGCCAACACCGAGCTTCTGAGGTTACCCGTAGCGTGAACGATGGCACGTGCCAGCACCGTGAAAAAGCGAATGTTTTTGAGCGCACAGATGACCGCCAGTGTGCAAAAAAGACAAGCGAGCGTCTTGAAATCAAAATAGCCGATATATTCGCTGTCGGGCGGCACGATAAACGAGGTGATGAGTGCCAAACAAAAGGCGATAAACAGAATAAAATTGGCTTTTATCAACCGTATAATCTTTAACATAATTCCTCTCAATTTTTCAAAGTCAACGAAACAAGTATATACCTAACTTTCAAAAAGTCAAGAGTTTTTTGAAAAATCTTTCGCACTTCTTTACAAAAAACAAAAAAACTGTTATAATAGAAAAAATACTTTGTGAAAGGAGAGGGGCTGTGAAGATTTTATTTGAAGATGCGTATTTGATTGTCTGTGTCAAGCCCCGAGGCGTTCTTTCGCAAAGCGACGATAATGGCAGGGAAAGTATGGTCTCGCTTCTTGGCGGCGTCTATCCCGTTCACCGACTTGACCGAGAAACCGAGGGTGTTATGGTGTTTGCCAAAACCAAAGACGCGGCGGCCGCTATGTCGAGGCTCGTGCAATCACACGAGGATTTTAAGAAGGAATATCTTGCCGTACTTGAGGGCAAGCCCGAGAAGCCGTCGGATCGGCTTTGTGACCTTCTGTTTCACGACATCTCCAAAAACAAGACCTACGTTGTCCGCAAGGAGCGCCGCGGTGTCAAAAAAGCCGAGCTTTCCTATGAGGTCTGCTCTACACTTGAAACATCCGTGGGAAAGACGCTCACGCTCGTTCGCGTGCGGCTTTACACAGGGCGCACGCATCAGATACGCGCGCAGTTTGCGTCAAGAGGGCTTTCGCTTGTGGGGGACCGTAAATACGGTGGCTCTGCCGATGCGGGTGGTCTTGCGCTCTTTGCCTGCGGTCTTTCCTTCTGCCACCCGATCACGAAGAAGGACCTCTCTTTTGTCGCACTTCCCGAGGAGGAAGGGGCGTTTGGTCTTTTTGATCTGCATAAGGAAGAACCCTTGTGCTAAAACTGTTATTATATTTTTGTTTTAATTAAGGAAGTCAAACATGGACAGAAACGGACGGCTTTTATCCAATACGCTGATCTTGGCGATCGGTACCTTCGGCTCGAAATTTCTCGTTTTCTTTATGATGCCGCTTTACACGGCGTGCCTCATGCCCGAGGAATACAGCCTTGCCGATCTGATCTCGCAGACGGCAAATCTTCTTATCCCTTTCGCGTGTGCGGGAATGGCAGAGGGGGTTTTTCGCTTTGCTATGGAGGCGGACGAGGATAAGCGATCGGTCTTTTCGTCAGCTCTGGTCGTGCTTCTTGTGACCTCCGGTGTTTTTCTTGCGCTTTCTCCTGTTCTTCGCTTCTACAAGCTTTTGGACGGCTACATCTGGCTTGTTGTGATTTACGTTTTGGCCGCTAATTTTCACTCGGTGGTGGCGCAGTATATTCGCGCAAGGGGAAGAATGTCGCTTTTTTCGCTTGGCGGTATTATCGGAACGGCTTTGACGATCGTCTTTAATCTTTTGTTCTTGCTCGGTTTCCGCATGGGCGTTACGGGTTATGTGCTTTCCGTCGTGCTCGGGGATATTCTGGTTACGGTTTTTCTTCTTTTGGTATCGGGCGTGTGGCGCGACGTGGATTTTCGTACGGTAAAAAAGGAAAAGATCGTGGAAATGCTCAAATACAGTGTACCCATGATCCCTACCACGATTTTTTGGTGGGTGACCTCGGTTTCTGACCGCTTTTTGCTGATTGAGATACAGGGAAGTGAGATCAACGGTCTTTACGCCGCGGCGAACAAGGCTCCCACACTTCTCACGCTCTTTTGTGCGGTTTTCGTTGAGGCGTGGCAGTTTTCTGCCGTTCTCGAAAAGGACGAGGAGGAACGTTCTGCCTTTTTCACACGCGTTTTTGCGGGCTTTCAAGGTATTCTCTTTATGGCGGCGTCGGCCCTCATCCTGTTTTCGATTCCCGTAACGAAGATCTTACTTGCCGACGGGTATTTTGATTCTTGGCGCTTTCTTTCGCCGCTCACGCTTGCTATGACGTATTCAGCACTTGTGACCTTCCTCGGAAGCGTATATATGGTGCGGAAAAAGAGTGTATATTCCTTCTTGACTGCCGCACTCGGTGCCGTGATCAATATCGTTTTAAATCTTTTGCTGATCCCAAAATATTCCGCAATGGGTGCGGCTGTTGCAACCTTCGCCAGCTATTTCGCGGTTTTCCTCGTTCGAGGGTCGCATACGGTAAGGCTTGTGAAGTTCCGCCTCGGTGTGCCGCGGCTTATCTTTAATACCGCCGCGCTTGTGGGGCAGAGCTTTCTCGTGCTTTCCTCCCTCCGTTTCCGCTTTTTGTACGCCGCGTTGCTCTTTGGTTCTATTTTGTTGGTCAACGGCCCTATCATTTTGCGGACGGTTTTGGAAATTTTGCGGAATTTAAGAAAAAAAGTGCAAAAAAAATAAAATTTTTTTCAAAAAGCTATTGCATTTTGAAAAAGAATATGGTATAATCTTCGTACTATGTGCATTTATGCCACCATAGAGTAATGGGTAGTCCTCTGCGTCGCTCTGCATGAACACCCTATGAGAAGGAGGAGCCGAATTATGGATATGATCAAGGCTTTTACAAGTGAGCAGCTGAAGGAAAATATTCCGGAGGTAAACGTTGGTGACACGATCCGTGTTCACAACAAGATCAAAGAGGGTGCTCGTGAGAGAATCCAGATGTTTGAGGGAACTGTTATCGCCAAGCACGGCGGCGGCATTTCCGAGACCTTCACGGTAAGACGTATTTCTTACGGTGTAGGCGTTGAGAAGACTTTCCCGATCCATTCTCCTAATGTTGAGAAGGTGGATATCATCCGTTCGGGTAAGGTCAGACGTGCGAAGCTTTACTATCTGCGCGACAGAGTGGGTAAGGCGTCCAAGGTCAAAGAGAAGATCTGAGTCCCAGTTGGACTCGATAAGAGGTGTGCCGTTTGGCATACCTCTTTTCTCGTTTGAGGCGTTTTTTTGTAAAATTTTTGTAAAAACAAGGATTTCGTGGCAAGTAAAAGAAGAGATTTTTCGCAACTTACATTTTTTTACAAAAAAGATAGTTTTTTCGCTAAAATGTTTGATATTTCATAAACTTTTTTTTGGAAAACTATAGACTTTTTTAAAAAAGTATTGTATAATATAATAAATTATTGTGTGCAAAACTGTTTTTGGCACAATGGGTGTTAGGTATGCTTGTCAAAGCATGCCCAACATTTTATCCAAGTTAGTTAAATTTATATCAATCAGGAGGTTTTGGTCCATGAAAAAGAAAACGACTACAGTCACGTTCAAGGGGACTGCAGAACAGGAAAAGCAGCTTCGTGCCGTTATCGAGCAGTATAAGGGCATGGAAGGCAACCTTCTTCCCGTTCTTCAGGGTGCGCAGGAGATCTACGGCTATCTCCCCATTGAGGTGCAGAAGATCATTGCTGAGGGACTTGACGTTTCCATGACGGAGATCTACGGCGTTGCATCCTTCTATGCACAGTTCAAGCTGAATCCCGACGGCGAGGTTGCAATCAGCGTATGTCTCGGTACTGCGTGCTACGTTAAGGGCGCAGGCGAGCTTGCCGATAAGGTAACCGAGCTTGTTGGCGTTGCGGCAGGTGAAACGTCTCCCGACGGCAAATATAGCTTTGAGGCAACCCGTTGCATCGGTGCTTGCGGTCTTGCTCCCGTTATGACGGTAAACGGTGACGTTTACGGACGTATCACGGGCAAGGACGTAAAGGGCATTCTTGAAAAATATCAGTAATTCAAAATTCAATCTGCTGAAAGAGTAAAAAATATGAAAATTCTCGAAATTTCCAAGCTTCTTAACGCAAAGATCTGCTGCGGAGAGGATCGACTGGAAAGCGAGGTCTGCTCGGCTTGCGGAAGCGACATGATGAGTGATGTGCTTGCGTTTGTCAAGGATCAGGCTGTGCTTTTGACGGGTCTTGTCAACTCCCAAGTGATTCGCACCGCTGAGATGATGGATATGCGGTGTGTGGTTTTTGTTCGCGATAAAAAGCCGTCTGAGGAAATGCTTGAAATTGCCAAGGATAGCGGCATCGTCGTTCTGACCTCGCCGATGAGAATGTATGAGGCATGTGGTATCCTTTACTCAAACGGGCTTGGCGAGCATGGGGAGAATACGAGCCATGACTGATCCGCTTGTTTATACGTTTTTTGTGGACGGCGACAACTTTACCTCGGCGGGCGAGGCGTCTGTGAAGATGAAGAAAAATCTCAGAATGCTTGGAATTGCACCCGACGCGATACGTAGGGTGGCGATTGCTATGTACGAGGGAGAGATCAACATGGTGATCCATGCGGGCGGCGGAACGGCTACGGTCAGTGTTTTTCACGACCGCATCGATATCGTTCTGGAAGACAATGGCCCCGGCATTGCCGATGTTGAGCTTGCTATGCGAGAAGGCTTTTCGACTGCATCCGACAACATTCGTAATCTTGGCTTCGGTGCAGGCATGGGTCTTCCAAATATGAAGAAGAACACCGATAGCATGAGCATTGATTCGACTGTAGGTGTCGGAACGCGGATTGCTATGACGGTTAACCTTTGATGTTGTTTGATTTCCCGAAAGGAATAAGAGTAAATGGCACCCTATCAGCACTCGGTATCTTTGAACTCTGAAAAATGCCGCGGCTGTACGCATTGTCTCAAGCACTGTCCGACCGAAGCAATTCGCATAAGGGAAGGGCACGCGGTCATTGATGCCGCGCGATGTGTGGACTGTGGGCAATGTATTCGGTATTGCCCGCATCAGGCAAAAAAGGCGGCATACGATAAGCTGGTCGATATCCCGAAGGAAAAATGGAAGATCGCACTTCCTGCCCCTTCGCTTTTCGGACAGTTTGATAATCTTGACGATATTGACCATGTGATACAGGGACTTTACAACTGCGGTTTTGACCAGGTTTATGAGGTGGCAAGAGCGGCAGAGCTTGTTTCGGATTATACGAGAAAGTATATGAAGGAAAAGAATCCTCCGCATCCCGTGATCTCGTCGGCCTGCCCCGTGGTTGAGAGACTGATCATGCTTCGATATCCATACTTAGTGGATCACCTTTTGCCCATCCTGCCTCCCATCGAGGTGGCGGCAAAGGAGGCGATCCGAGAAGCGATGGAGAAAAACCCAAAGCTTTCGCGCGAGGATATTTGCGTGGCCTTTATTTCCCCCTGTCCCGCAAAGGTCAGCTATGTCAAAAACAAAACGCTTGACAAAAAGTCAAATGTTGACCTTGTTATTTCTGTATCCGATATTTATTTTGAGCTTCTTGGCGTCATGAAAAAAAACGAAGAGCCGACGGAGGCTTCGCAAACGGGGCGAATCGGACTCGGTTGGGCAAGCTCAGGCGGCGAGGCAACGGCAATTTTTAATGAAAAGTATCTTGCGGCCGACGGTATCGAGAATGTGGTTCACGTTTTGGAGGAGGTTGACAACGGGGCGTTCCCCGAGCTTGAGTTTATTGAGCTTAACGCCTGCTCCGGCGGATGCGTTGGCGGAGTGATGAACGTGGTTAACCCGTTTATCGCTAAGGCGCGTTTGCGTTCGCTGCGCCGTTATCTTCCTGTTTCGCAGAATTGGGGAGACGAGGCGTCGAACACCGTGCCGAGCGAGATGCTTCTCAACTACGAATTCCAATACGAGAGCGTGTCGTCCTTTGGAAGCGACCGTGAAGAATCCATGCGGATGATGAGTCAGATGGAGGAGATCTTCAAGGGGCTTCCCGGAATCGATTGCGGTTCTTGCGGTGCGCCTACCTGCAGAGCTTTTGCGGCCGACATTGTGCGAGGCAGAGCCTCGATCGAAGACTGCCCGCCCATGCTTCGCGGCCGAAAGAAAAGGGGAGGCGAAAAAACGACGTGACGGTTGCACAGATTTGTGAACGGCTTGGCCTTGAGGCCTTGGCGTTGCCCGCACCTGACCGTGAGGTCACGGGGGCGTACGCCGGAGATCTCTTGAGCTGGGTGATGGGACGCGCCGAGGCAGATTGCCTTTGGGCTACCATTATGAATAACGTGAACGTGTTGGCGGTTGCTACGCTTGCCGACGTGTCGGTAACGGTGATCTGCGAGGATTGCGAAGTGACCTCGGAGATCACGCAAGCGGCACTTGAGAAAGGCGTAAACCTCGTGCGAACAGGTCTCCCGATCTACGAGCTTTGTGTGGCGGTTTCGGAAGTATTGCGATGAATCGGTACTTCTACGATCTTCACGTTCATTCCTGTCTGTCGCCTTGCGCGGACAATGACATGACACCAAACAATATTGCCGGTATGGCCGCACTCAAGGGCTTACAGATCGTGGCTCTGACCGACCATAATTCCACCAAGAACTGTCGCGCGTTTTTTGCGGCGGCGAAGAGGAACGGAATCATTCCCGTTGCCGGCATGGAAATGACCACGGCGGAGGATATCCACATGGTCTGCCTCTTTCCAACGCTGGAGGCGGCGGAGGACTTTGATAAAGAATATCAGAAATATCGCATTCTGTATCCCAATCGCCGCGATATTTTCGGAGATCAGTTGATCTTGGATGAAAACGACGAAACGATTGGCGAAGAGGAGCATTTGCTCCTCAATGCGTCCACGCTTTCGGTTCCGGATGCGGTGGATCTGCTCGGTCAATATAACGCGGTGATTTTTCCTGCACATATTGACCGCGAGGAAAACGGCATGATTGCCGCGCTCGGATGTATTCCGGAGGATCCGCACTTTGATTGTGTGGAATTTCGGGATAACGCGTCGATTGCGACGTACGTTGCCAAATACGGCCTTGCAGATAAGCGAGTTTTGACCGACTCGGATGCGCATTATCTTTGGGATATCAGTGAGGCGGAAAATTTTCTTAGCTTGGAGGATGAGCCGTATAGCTCGGCACTCGTCAGAGAGTCGCTTTTTCGGCTTCTTAAAGGAAAATGAAGGAAATATCTCTGAATATTCTCGATATTGCGCAAAATTCGGTGAAGGCAGGTGCATCGCTCATCGAAATTCATATTTCGGAGGATGAGAGCGCGCTTTGCTTTTCGGTGAAGGATAACGGTTGCGGTATGACGCAGGAGTTTCTCCAAAATGTCACCAATCCGTTTACTACCACGCGTACCACGCGTAAGGTAGGGCTTGGGCTTCCGCTTCTGAAAATGGGGGCGGAAATGACGGGAGGAAGCTTCTCCATCACGTCCAAAAGCGAGAAGGAGCACGAGGATCACGGAACGGTGGTCACGGCGACCTTCCGAAAGGACAGTATCGACTGTATTCCGCTTGGCGATATCGTCGGCACGGTTTGCGTTCTGTTTGGCGGTATTGAAGACGAGGACATCCTCTTTTTTCACGAAACCCCGAAGGGAACCGTAAGCCTTTCAAGCGTCGAGATGCGCGAAGCACTTGGCGACGAGGTGCCGTTCGGAAACCCCGAGGTCATCACTTGGATACGCGCGTATCTTGAAGAGGCGTATCAATTTGCAGAATAAAATTTATACAAAAATAAAGAAAGGAATTTTCACATGAAAACATTGGAAGAACTTTCCGCGATTCGTAATCGCATGAAGAGCAAGGTTGCTTTGCGCGAGGACTCCAACGAGATCCGTATTGTTGTCGGTATGGCAACCTGCGGTATCGCTGCAGGCGCCCGTCCGGTTCTGGCGGCATTCGTTGAGGAAATCGAGAAGGCAGGACTTGTAGGTAAGGTATCCGTAGCGCAGACCGGTTGCATCGGTATGTGCAAGAGCGAGCCTATCGTTGAGGTCCTGAAGGCCGGCGAGGAAAAGGTGACGTACGTTAAGATGACCCCCGAAAAGGCAAGAGAGGTCATGGAAAAGCACATCAAGGGCGGCCAGCACGTCGTTGAATATACCGTAGGCTCCGCCTACAATTAAGGAGGAAGAAAACATGATTCGTACACACGTACTGATTTGTGGCGGTACCGGTTGTACCTCGTCGGGTAGCGTAAAGATCCGCGAGGCTATGGAGACCGAGCTTGCTGCTGCAGGTCTTGCCGAAGAGGTAAAAATCGTTCTGACCGGATGCTTCGGTCTTTGTGCAAACGGTCCTATCATGATCGTTTATCCCGAAGGCACCTTTTATTCGAGAGTTACGGTAGAGGACGTTAAGGAGATCGTTAACGAGCATTTCCTTAAGGGAAGAGTGGTTAGCCGCTTGGTTCACAAGGAGGAGGCTGAGGACGGTCAGATCAAGGAGAAGGCTCTCTCCGAGACCATGTTCTACAAGAAGCAGAAGAGAGTTGCTCTTAGAAACTGCGGTGTTATCGATCCCGAGAACATCGAGGAGTATATCGGTACCGACGGTTATCAGGCGCTCGGAAAAGTACTTACCGAGATGACGCCCCAGGAGGTTATTGATGTTATTAAGGCATCGGGACTTCGCGGACGCGGCGGCGCAGGCTTCCCCACGGGTAACAAGTGGCAGTTTGCCGCAAATCAGCCCAAGGGTAAGAAGTATGTTTGCTGTAACGGTGACGAGGGTGACCCCGGTGCATTCATGGACCGTTCCATCCTTGAGGGTGACCCCCACGCACTTCTTGAGGCTATGATCATCGCAGGATATGCGATCGGCTCCGACGAGGGTTATATCTACGTTCGTGCCGAGTACCCGATCGCCGTTCACCGTCTTGAAGTAGCTATTAAGCAGGCAAGAGAATACGGTTTGCTTGGCAATAACATCTTCGGTACGGACTTTAACTTCGATATTCACCTTCGTCTTGGCGCAGGTGCATTCGTTTGTGGTGAGGAAACAGCTCTTATGACCTCTATTGAGGGTAAGCGCGGCGAGCCCCGTCCCCGTCCTCCGTTCCCCGCGATCAAGGGTCTCTTTGGTAAGCCCTCGATCCTTAACAACGTTGAGACTTACGCAAACATTCCGCAGATCATCCTGAACGGTGCCGATTGGTTCACCGCTATGGGTACCGAGAAGTCCAAGGGTACGAAGGTATTCGCTCTTGGCGGTAAGATCACCAACACCGGTCTTGTGGAGGTTCCCATGGGAACGACACTCCGCGAGATCATTGAGGACATCGGCGGCGGTATTCCGAACGGTAAGAAGTTCAAGGCCGCTCAGACGGGTGGTCCTTCGGGTGGATGTATTCCCGCATCTCTTATCGATACTCCCATCGACTATGACAATCTGCTTGCTATCGGCTCCATGATGGGCTCGGGCGGTCTGATCGTTATGGACGAGGATACCTGTATGGTAGACATCGCGAAGTTCTTCCTTGAATTTACCGTGGACGAGTCCTGCGGTAAGTGCGTACCTTGCCGTATCGGTACGGTTCGTCTTCTTGAAATCCTCAATAAGATCACAAGCGGTAACGGTGAGCTTGAGGATCTGGATCGCCTTGAGGAGCTTTGCAACTACATCAAGTCGGGCTCTCTTTGTGGTCTTGGACAGACGGCTCCCAATCCCGTTCTCTCCACGCTTCGCTACTTCCGCGACGAGTACGTTGCTCACATCGTGGACAAGAAGTGCCCCGCACATGTATGTAAGGATCTTATGCAGTATAAGATTGATGCTGACAAGTGCCGCGGATGTACCGCTTGCGCACGTAAGTGTCCCGTTAATGCCATTGAGGGCAGCGTGAAGAATCCTCACGTGATCGATCCCGCAAAGTGCATTAAGTGCGGTGCTTGCGTAGCAACCTGTAAGTTCGATGCAATTTACAAGGATTGAGAAAGGAGAACCAACCATGGAAATGTTGAATATAAAAATTAACGGCAGGGACTTTCAGGTTCCCGCAGGCTCTACGGTTCTTGAGGCTGCCCGTGCCGCACATGTTGATATTCCCACGCTTTGCTACCTGAAGGATATCAACGAGATCGGCGCTTGCCGTCTGTGTCTTGTAGAGGTTGCCGAAATGCGCGGTCCGCAGCTTGGTCCGTACCGCATGGTAACCGCCTGCGTATACCCCGTAACCGAGGGTATGAACATTATCACGAATTCGGACAAGATCCGTAAGTCGAGAAAGCTTAACCTTGAGCTTGTTCTTTCCAACCATAACAGAACCTGCTTGTCTTGTAACAGAAGCACCACCTGTGAGCTCCAGAAGCTTTGTCAGGAGTACGGTGTAGAGGAGACGCACTTTGGCGGTCAGAAGACCCCCACGGAGATCGACGCTTCTTCGGTTTCGATCGTTCGTGATAACAGCAAGTGTATCCTTTGCCGTCGTTGCGTTGCCGCTTGTAAGGAGATGCAGGGTATTGGCGTTATCGGTTCGCTTAACCGCGGCTTTGATACCGTTATCGGCTCCGCATTTGACAAGGAGCTTGCTTCCACGAGCTGCGTAAACTGCGGCCAGTGTATCGTTGCTTGTCCCGTTGGCGCACTTTACGAGAGAGACGATACCGCAAAGGTATTTGAGGCTCTTGGCGATCCTGAGAAGCACGTGGTTATCTGCACGGCTCCCTCGGTTCGTGCAACGCTTGGCGAGTGCTTCGGCTATGAGCCCGGCACCGACGTTGAGGGTAAGATGGTAACCGCTCTCAAGGCTCTTGGCTTTGACGGTGTGTTCGATATGAACACCACCGCTGACCTTACCATTATGGAGGAGGCTTACGAGTTCCTCGATCGCTTCCAGAATGGCGGAAAGCTTCCCCTTATCACCTCTTGCTCGCCCGGATGGGTTAAGTACTGCGAGCATTATTTCCCCGAGTTCACCGAGAACCTTTCGACCTGTAAGTCTCCTCAGCAGATGTTCGGTGCGCTGGTAAAGACCTACTACGCACAGAAGAAGGGACTCGATCCCAAGAATATCTTCATGGTATCGGCTATTCCTTGTACTGCGAAGAAGTTCGAGGTTGGACGTGACGGCGAGGCTGCTGCAGGCGTTCCTGACGTTGATGTTGCTCTTACCACGCGTGAGCTTGGCAGAATGATCCAGACGGCAGGCATTCAGTTCCGCGATCTTGAGGATAGCATGTATGACGACGCGTTCGGTATCGGTACCGGTGCAGGCGCGATCTTTGGAGCTACCGGTGGCGTTATGGAGGCT
Source organism: Oscillospiraceae bacterium (assembly GCA_015064795.1). GTDB lineage: Bacteria > Bacillota > Clostridia > Oscillospirales > CAG-272 > RGIG8775. The sequence goes on from SVRO01000016.1 coordinate 12,238, forward strand.
GCTCTCCGTACGGCTGCAGAGGTCGTTCTCGGCAAGCCGCTTGAGAAGGTTGAGTTTACTGACGTTCGTGGTCCCGAGAAGATTCGTTATGCTACCTATAAGCTTGGCGATGTTGAGCTTAAGGTTGCCGTAACCTCCGGCACCAAGAATGCCAAGGAGCTTCTTAACAAGGTTAAGTCCGGTGAGGTGGACGTTCAGTTCATCGAGATCATGGCTTGTCCCGGCGGATGCGTAAACGGTGGCGGTCAGCCCACGCAGCCCGCTTCGGTTCGCAACAATGTGGACCTTGTTGCCAAGAGATCTGCCGTTCTTTACAATGCAGACGAGAATAAGCTTGAATTCAGAAAGTCTCACGAGAATCCCGTGGTTAAGGCTCTCTATGAGGAGTTCCTCGAGAAGCCCAATAGCCATAAGGCTCACGAGCTTCTGCACACGCACTACGTAAAGCGCGGTCTGTAAGAAAAGGGTTGCACTCGTTTGGGTGCATAGATCTCATCATGGAAAGGGTTGACAGTATAATGCTTGTCAACCCTTTCTTTGATCTTGCATGTTTTGAAAAGGAGAAATTTATATGGATTGGAATGCAATTTGGCAGAGCATTTTGGGGTGGGCCACCAATACGGGAGTTAAGATCCTGATCGCGCTCATTCTTTTGTTCGTCACCTTTCGTCTCACGACGGTTTTGACGAGAAAGCTTGAAAAAAAGCTCTTGGAAGGAAAGCATAAGGTTGACAAAACGCTTACTTCCACGCTTATGTACGTTATTCGAATTCTTTTGAAGATCCTCATCGTTGTTTGCTTGATCGGTTATCTTGGTATTGACACAAGCGGTCTTACCGCACTCATCGCGTCCTTTGGCGTTTGCTTTGGTTTGGCCGTAAACGGTGCCGTTGCAAATATTGCAGGCGGTGTGCTGATTCTTGTGACTCGTCCCTTCCGAATGGATGATTATATTGAAGCGGCAGGTCATTCGGGAACGGTAGAGGATATACATATCACACACACGAGAATTCGTACGGGAGATAATAAAGTGATTTACATTCCCAACGGAACGCTTTCCTCGGGAACTGTAGTCAACTATTCGATCAAGGATACCCGCCGTGTGGATCTGACTTTCTCGATCTCTTACAGCAATGATTTTGAAAAGGCGAAGAAGATCATTTTAGATCTGTGCGAGGCGCACGCGCTTATCCTCAAGGATCCCGCCCCCTTTGTTCGCGTTTCCGAGCACAGTGCAAGCAGCATTACACTTGTCACGCGAGTTTGGACAAAGCAGGCAGATTATTGGCAGGTGAATTTTGACCTTTTGGAGTCGGTTAAGACCGAATTTGACAAAAACGGAATTGAGATTCCCTTTGACCAGCTTGATGTTCACGTTAAAAACGATTAAAAAAGATGCGGTTGCTGTAGAGCGACCGCATCTTTTTTCTTATTATTGATATATTTACAAAAAAACTGTTTACAAAATTACAAAAATGTAGTAAAATAAAAGAGATAATAAACGATTGAGGTGATTTCAATGGAAAACACACAACCCAAGTATAAAAGAATTCTTTTGAAGCTTTCGGGTGAGGCTCTTTCCGCCGAGGACGGCATTCTTTCCTTCGACTTTATTCGAGAGGTTGGAGGGGTGATCCGCAAGTGCTTGGATCGCGGCGTGCAGATCGGTGTGATCGTTGGCGCAGGGAACATTTGGCGCGGACGGCAGGGCGAGGACATGAACCGCGTGCGAGCCGACCAGATGGGAATGCTTGCTACGGTGATCAATTCGCTTGCTCTGCAGGACGCATTTGTAAGAATGGGAATTCCCACTCGCGTAATGACGGCAATCGACATGAAGGGTGTTTCGGATAGCTTTTCGGCAAGCGGCGCCATTCGATTGCTTGAAGAAGGCAATGTCGTGATCTTTGGCGGTGGCACGGGCTCGCCTTATTTCTCGACCGATACGGCGGCGGTACTGCGCGCGGCGGAGATTGAGGCGGACGTGGTGCTGATGGCCAAAAATATCGACGGCATTTATTCAGCCGATCCCAAAAAGTGTCCCGATGCCGTGAAATACGATAGTATTACGTATAAAGAGGTCTTGGAGAAGGAGTTAAAGGCCCTTGACCTTTCCGCCACGACCTTTTGCATGGAAAATGATATCCGTGCATACGCTTTTGGCTTAAAAGACCCCGAAAATATTTGCCGCGTGGTCATGGGTGAGAGCGTGGGAACCGAAATTCATAAATAATACAATATAAAAGAAAGGAATTCAGAGAGTACATCTGATTGGAACAAGAAATGAGATTTGACACCAAGCCTTACGAAGCAAAAATGCAGAAATCTATTATGGCATATGAGGAGAACCTTGAAAGTATCCGTGCAGGAAGAGCAAACTCGGCCATTCTTGCCAAGGTAAACTTTGAATATTACGGCTCGCCCACGCCCATTAACTCGATGGCTGACGTACGCGTTGCCGACTCGAGAACGCTTACCGTTTCGCCCTACGACGCTTCGACCTTGAAGGCGATCGAAAAGGCAATTTTGGCCTCGGACGTAGGCATCACGCCAGCAAACGACGGCAAGATGCTTCGCCTTGTTTTCCCTCAGCTTACTGAGGAGCGCCGTAAGGAGCTTACCAAGCGCGTGCAGAAGGAGGGCGAGGAAGCTAAGGTTGCCATTCGTAACATTCGCCGCGACGCGATGGACGCTTCCAAGAAGATGAAGAAGGACGGCGAGCTTACCGAGGACGAGCAGAAGGACGCTGAAAAGGCTATTCAGGACGTTACCGATAAGTACATTAAGAACGTAGACGTTGTTTCTGCGAAGAAAGAAAAGGAGCTTATGGAGATCTAACCTCCGGGGCTCAGATTTGTAGAAAATGGGCTGGCGTGAAGGCGTCAGCCCCGATTTCAAAAACGGAGGAATGAGAAGTGAAGATCCTGTCGGACGGTCGTCTTAAGCATATTGCCATCATTATGGACGGAAATGGCAGATGGGCCAAGAAAAGAGGACTTCCTCGCGAGATCGGACACCGATACGGTGCCGATGCCTTTCGCAAGACGGTCGAGTATTGCAGTAAGATCGGACTTCGTGCCTTGACGGTTTATGCGTTTTCCACGGAAAATTGGAAGCGTCCCGAAAAGGAAGTGAAGTCGATCCTCGCACTTCTTCGGCAATACGTGGACGAGTGCGAGAAAAATATCGAGAAATATCCGGCGTATTTCCACTTTATCGGAGATCTTGCGGTTTTTGACGATGAGCTGCGAGCGCGTATTGAAAAGATCGAGGAGAGAACCAAGGATCGCCCGCTCGTTTTGAATATTGCCTTTAATTACGGTGGCCGCAGCGAGATCACACAGGCCTTTTCGCAGCTTATGGCAAGCGGAAAACGTGAGATCACCGAGGAGGATGTTGCGGGTGCGCTTTATACTTCGCAATGCGGCGATCCTGACCTTATCATTCGCACGGGCGGGGATATGCGGATATCCAATTTTCTTTTGTGGCAGGCGGCGTATGCCGAATTGTATTTTACGGACGTCCTTTGGCCCGACTTTAACGAGGATGAGCTGGATCGGGCGATCGAGAACTTTTATTCAAGAAAAAGACGCTTTGGCGGCGTTTGAGTGAGAGAGAGGGTTATATGAAAACAAGAGTGATTACGGGGCTTGTGGCACTTGCCGTTTTCCTGCCGTTTCTGATTTTTTCGGATACGTGGGTATTTGGCTTTGCGATGGCACTCTGTTCGGTTCTTTCGGTTTTTGAAATGCTTCGATGTGTGAAGCTTCAGGAGAAGCTTGCCATCTCCGTGCCTTTTCTGTTGCTTGGAGCAGGGCTCCCCATGTACGTATATTTTGCCGGAAATCATCTTTCCTTTTTGCGCGTGGCGATCCCGTGCATTTTGCTTTGCGTTTTGTGGCTTCTTGCCGTGGCGGTTTTTTGGTCGGAGCACATTTCGCTTCCTGAGCTTTCCACGGCCGCATTTCTTTGCTTTTACGTGATCTGTGCCTATTGCTCGATTTTGTTTTTACGTTATTACGACGAGCTTGGCAAATATACATATCTTCTTATTTTTGCAGGCGCGTGGATTACCGATTCCTTTGCGTACTTTTGCGGCATGCTCTTTGGAAAGCATAAGCTTATCCCGCAGATCAGCCCCAAAAAGACGGTGGAGGGAAGCATTGGCGGTATTCTTTTCTGCGGTCTCTCCTTCGTTTTATACGGTTTTCTTTTGCGCCACTGGTTGCATATTGCTACCGATTTTAATTATTTTTTACTTTTTGTCTATGGTGTGGTGGTTTCTGTTGTGTCGCAGATCGGAGATCTTTCGATGTCGGCAGTAAAGCGTCACTATCAAATAAAGGATTACGGCAAGATCTTGCCGGGTCACGGAGGAATGCTCGACCGCTTTGATTCGATCCTGGCGGTTTCGACGGTGCTTTTCATCCTCAATGAGATCTCCACCGTCTTCGTGGCAATAGGATGATTATGATTGAAAATAAAGTAAGCTTTGATCTGCTTGGCTCTACGGGCTCCATTGGCGAACAAGCAATCGACGTGGCGAGACAGACGGGAAGCCGTATCGTTTCGCTTTGTGCAAATAAGAATGATAAGCGCGTGGCCGAGCAGGCGCGGGAATTTAAAGTTTCTTTTTGCGCGATGGCTGATGAAGGGGCGGCAAAAAGCCTGCGGCTTCGTTTGTCCGACACCGATATCAAGGTGTTTGGCGGTGCTTCGGGCATTGAGGAAATGATTGCCGCAAGCGATGCTGAGGTTACGCTCAATGCCGTTCTTGGCGAGGCAGGGCTTTCTCCCACGCTTGCCGCCATTCAAAACGGTAAGGCTTTGGCACTTGCCAATAAGGAGTCGCTCGTTGTGGCAGGCGAGCTCGTAATGGCCGCCGTCAAGGAACACGGTACGCGTCTCACGCCCGTGGATAGTGAGCATTGCGCGATTCACCAATGCCTTTCTGCCGGGAAGAAGGCCGATGTCAAGCGGCTGATCGTAACGGCATCGGGGGGCGCGTTTTTCGGTAAAAAGAAAGAAGAGCTTCGCGACGTGACGGTGGAGATGGCATTGGCGCATCCCACGTGGTCGATGGGAGCCAAGATCACGATCGACAGTGCAACGCTGATGAATAAGGGCTTTGAGCTGATCGAGGCGTCAAGACTTTTTTGTATTGAGATGGATAAGATCGATGCCATCATTCATCGAGAGAGTATAATTCATTCCATGGTGGAATATATTGATAACAGTGTCATTGCGCAGATGTCTATGCCCGATATGCGCTCCTGCATTGCCTACGGTCTTTTCGGCGGTGAGCGGAGAGGGGCAGTCATCGAGGCTCTTGATTTTGCCAAAATATCCCGTCTCACCTTCTACGAGCCCGACGAGGAGAGCTTTCCGCTTCTTCGCGTGGCCAAGGTGTGTGGAAGGATCGGTGGCGGAATGCCTGCGGTGCTGAATGCCGCAAACGAGGTGGTCGTGGATGCCTTTTTGAAGGGGAAGATCCGCTTCGGCAGCATTGCGGAAACGGTGGCACTCACTGTGGAGGCGCTTGGCTCTTTTGCCAATGCTCACGCGCTCTCGGATATTCTTGCGGCAGATAAAGCCGCCCGCGAATACGCGGCGGCGCTTCTTTTGGGGAAAGGGTGATCGTTATTAAGCTTTGGTATATACTTCCTGCTATTTTGGTTTTTGGCTTGTTGGTATTTATTCACGAGCTTGGCCATTTTCTTTGCGCGCGTGCTTTTGGCGTTGGAATTAAGGAGTTTTCCATTGGCATGGGGCCGCGTATCGGCGGCTGGACCTCCGAAAAAAGTGGTACGAAATATTCTTTTCGTGTGCTTCCTTTCGGTGGCTATGTTAGTATGCTTGGTGAGGACGAGGAGTCGGACGACGAGCACTCCTTCAGTAAAAAGAAGGTCTGGCAGAGAATGCTTATCGTGCTTGCAGGTCCTGCTATGAACCTGATCATCGGCTTTTTGGCTATGACGATCATGGTGAGCTCTGCAGGTGAGCTCTATTCCACCGAAATCGAGTATCGCGAGCTTACGGGCACGGCAATCAGTGAGGCAAACGGCCTTTGCAACGGCGATGAGATCTTAAAGGTCGGCAAGGTTGCCGTTCATACGCGCCATGAGGTTACGTACGAGATCATGCGTCAGGGCTACGAGGCCATCGACGTTACGGTAAGACGTGGTGGCGAGGTGCTTACGGTGGAGAACGTTCTGTTTCCAACGCGAGAAGCGGAAGGTATCGTCTTTGGTATGTGGGATTTCTACGGCGGAACCGATGACTTTACGTTTGCCAACGTCCTGAAGCATAGCTTTTTCCGTTCGGTGTCTACTGTGAAAATGGTGCTGGATTCACTGGTCGACTTGATTGGCGGTCGATACGGCATGGAGGCACTTTCGGGCCCTGTGGGGATGGCGCAGACCATAGGCGAATCGGCGGCGGCCGGATTTCAAAGCTTTTTGTATATTTTTGTGGTGATTACCGTCAACCTCGGCGTTTTCAATCTGCTTCCCATTCCCGCACTTGACGGCGGACGCTTTGTCTTCCTTCTCGTCGAGGCAGTGATCCACCGTCCGCTTAATCCCAAAATCGAGGGGTATATCCACGCCGTAGCGCTTTTGCTTCTTTTGGGGCTTGCCGCGGTCGTAACGTTTAACGATATTGTAAGGTTGTTTTAAGCATGAAATATCAAGACATTCGAAGAAAAACAAAAGAGATTCGTGTAGGAAACATAGCGATCGGCGGCAATGCGCCGATCGCTATTCAGTCTATGACTAATACGGATACGTTAGATTATGTTTCTACAGAGACACAAATAAAGGCTCTTGCGGCACGCGGTTGTGATATCGTTCGCTTGACCGTGCCCGATGCGGCAGCGGCTGAAACGGTACGGCGCTTAAAGGATAGTGGCCTCTCGGTGCCTCTCGTGGCCGATATTCATTTTGATTACCGCGTGGCTTTGCTTTGCGCCGAATACGGCGTGGACAAGATTCGCATTAACCCGGGAAATATCGGAGGTGACGAGCATGTGCGCGAGGTGTGCAAGGCTTGCCGCGAGCGTTCGATCCCGATTCGTATTGGCGTGAATAGCGGCTCGCTTGAAAAGCATATTCTCGAAAAATACGGTGCCCCCACGCCCGAGGCGCTTTGTGAAAGTGCCTTGTATCATGTGCGACTTTTGGAAAAATACGATTTTGAGGATATCGTGATCTCAATCAAGGCCTCCGACGTGGAGAGTATGATACGCGCCAACCGCTTGCTTGCTGAGCAGGTGTCTTATCCGCTTCATCTCGGTGTAACCGAGGCGGGAAGCTATCGATCGGGCCTTGTCAAGAGTGCGATCGGTATTGGTGCTCTCCTGTCGGATGGCATCGGAGATACCGTCCGCGTTTCGCTTACCGACGATCCGCTTTTGGAGGTAGATAGCGCCCGAGAGATCCTCGGTGCGTTGGCTATGGAGGGACAGTGTGGCATGAATATCGTAAGCTGCCCAACGTGTGGACGGACAAAGATCGACCTGATCTCACTCGTCAAGCGCTTTGAGGAAGCGGTGGATCGCGAGGGACTTCGTTCGGTTCCCATTCATGTCGCGCTGATGGGGTGTGCGGTCAACGGCCCCGGAGAAGCACGCGAGGCCGACATCGGTATTGCGGGCGGCAAGGGCGAGGCACTTCTTTTCTCGCACGGCGAGATACTCGGCAAAGTGCGCGAGGAGGATGTGATCGATACGTTGATCGTAAAAATCAAGGAATGGAAAAATAAGAAAGGATAATACATGGCAGAGAAAAACTTCTTTGAAATTTTTGATCTATATAAGCCAACGGGTATGTTGTATTCCGAGCTTGCCGCGGCGACGGGAATTTCTCTGCGTGCCGATAAAGAAAAGCGTTTTCTTGAAATTAAGTGTCGGTTTCCGCGCCTTGTAGAGAAGGAAATGTTGTACGAGGCCGAGCAGAAAATGGCCGAGACCTACCGCATGAACTCGGTTCGTATCCTGCCAAGCTATCCCGAGGAGTGCTTTTCGGAGGACTACATCTCGCAGGTGCTTATGGAGACCGAGCGTATCGGCCTCGTTGCCAAGGGTTTTTTCTCGCATTATGAGGTGGCCTTGGAGGGACAGCACATCACGATCACCATTCCGTTTGGCGAGGGTGGCGTACATCTTCTGTACGATGCGAAAACGCCGAGCGTGATTGAAAAAATATTGCAGTCCGAGTTTGGTCTTCACTTTGAGGTCAAGATCGAGCAGGATGTCAATGCTTCGCTTTATATGCAGGACCTGCAAAAAAGCGAAAGAGAGCGGCTTGACGCCGAGGTTCGTGCCGCAAGCGTGGCGTATGCCAATCGTCCCCGCGGCGGAAGTGAGAGTACGTATACACCTGCGGCACCTGCAGCGCCTGCCGAGCCGGCTTTGCCTCGTGCTTCCTCACTTTTGAAGGAAGGACAGGCCCCTACGCTTACGGATGGCATTTTTTCCTCGGGCTATTTGCGCTTGGATTTCAACGAGCCGAAGTTTGCGATCGGTGAGCCTTTTGAGCTGACTCCCATCGCGCTCTCTACGATGAATCATCCCATGAAGGCGATCGTGGCAGGCGAGGTGTTCGGCTTTTCGCAGGAGGCCAACCGTACGGGCGACAAGATGAACACCGTGTACTATATCACCGACGGCTATACATCGATCGAGGTACATAATTCCTTTATGGAGCTTGAGGATGCAAAGCACTTGGCAAGCGTCGTTTCCAACGGTGTCTGTGTGGTGCTTAAGGGCTACGCCAAGCACGAAACGCGCCGAGGCCGCGTAGACGAGGATCTCGTTTTTATACCATCCGACGTTGCGCTCGTTTCTAAGATCAAGCGCATGGACAATGCACCGAAAAAGCGTGTGGAGCTTCATCTGCACACCAATATGTCAGCCATGGACGCGTTGATTCCGCCTGACGTTGCCGTAAAAACGGCGAAGGCGTGGGGACACCCAGCCGTTGCCATTACCGACCACGGAAATCTGCAAGGATTTCCCGACGCGATGCTCACCTCGGAAAAGATCGGTGACATTAAGGTGATTTACGGCCTTGAGGCTTATTTCGTCAACGATACGGCGAGTGCCGCAAGCGGCCACATTACTACCGGATTTGACGATGAGATCGTGGTTTTCGATATTGAGACCACAGGTCTTTCGGTGCTCAACTGCGGCATTACCGAGATCGGTGCCGTAAAGATCAAAAAGGGAAAGGTGATCGACCGTTTTAACACCTTCGTCAATCCCGAAATGCCTATTCCTGCGGAGATCGTAAAGCTCACGTCGATCACCGACGATATGGTTAAGGATGCGCCGCTCACGGTCGATGCCCTGAAAGCCTTTTTCGATTTCACGGGAAACGATCTTCTGGTAGCGCATAACGCCAACTTTGATATTGGCTTTATCCGTCATTTTGCAGAAAAATCGGGACTCCCTTTTCCAAATGCTCACTTGGATACGCTTGCGCTTTCGCGTTTTATCAACCCCGATCTGAAGAATCATAAGCTTGATACGTTGGCAAAGCTTTATGCGCTTGGCGAGTTCAATCACCATAGAGCCTGTGACGACGCCGAGATGCTTGCTAACATCTTCTTCTGCATGATCGCTCGTATGAAGGAGATGGATATGACGGGATTTGGAGACCTGCATCGCGAGATGGAGGCAAAGTCCGACCCCTTGAAGCTTCCCACCTACCACCAAATTCTTTTGGTGAAAAACAAGGTGGGACTGAAAAACCTTTATAAGCTTGTTTCGTACGGATATTTGAAGTATTATCGGCGCACACCGCGTATTCCAAAATCCGAATTGGAAAAGCACAGAGAGGGACTGATCGTAGGCTCTGCCTGTGAAGCGGGCGAGCTTATGCGCGCGATTATTGAAAACAAGACCGAGGGCGAGATCGAGGAAATTGTCAATTTCTACGATTATTTGGAAATCCAGCCCATCTGCAACAACCGCTTTCTCATCGAGGAGGGCATCGTTGCTGACGACGAGGGACTTCGTGACCTGAATCGCCGCATTATTGCGCTTGGTGAAAAATACAACAAACCCGTCGTGGCCACCTGTGACGCGCATTTTCGCGACAAAGAGGATGAGATCTACCGTAAGATCTTACTTGCGGGTATGAAATTCAAGGATGCCGACAAGGATGTGGGTCTTTATTTCCGTACGACCGAGGAAATGCTTGAGGAATTTGCCTATCTCGGTGAGGAAAAGGCGTATGAGGTGGTCGTGGAGAACACCAATAAGATTGCCGATATGATCTCGGACGACGTGCGTCCGATCCCGAAGGGTGCCTATACGCCCAAGATGGAGGGCGCGGAGGAGGATCTTCAGCGCATTTGTTGGGAGAATGCCAAGGCGCGTTACGGGGATCCGCTTCCCGAGATCGTGGAAAAGCGCTTGGCAAGAGAGCTGGATTCGATCATCAAAAACGGTTTTGCTGTGCTTTATATGATTGCGCAAAAGCTGGTTTGGTATAGCGAGAGCGAGGGCTATCTCGTTGGCTCGCGCGGTTCGGTAGGCTCGTCCTTCGTCGCTTCGATGGCGGGTATTTCCGAGGTGAATCCTCTGCCGCCGCACTATTATTGCCCGAACTGCAAGCATTCCGAGTTTATCACCGACGGTAGCGTGGGCTCCGGTTTTGACCTTCCCGACAAGATTTGTCCCAAGTGTAACACCCCCTACCTCGCCGACGGACATGATATCCCCTTTGAGACCTTCCTTGGCTTCCACGGCGACAAATCGCCCGATATCGACCTCAATTTCTCGGGTGACGTACAGGGAAAGGTGCATAAGTACACCGAGGAGCTTTTCGGTGCCGAAAATGTCTTCAAGGCAGGAACCATCGGTACGCTTGCCGACAAAACGGCATATGGTTACGTGATGAAATATCTGGAGGAGAAGGGCATTAGCCTGTCGCGCGCCGAGGTCAACCGTATGGTTGAGAATTGTGTGGGCATTAAGCGAACAACGGGGCAGCACCCGGGAGGCATTATCGTTGTACCGCGCGAATACGAGGTATACGACTTTACCCCTGTGCAGCATCCCGCCGACGATGCCAACTCCAATATCGTCACGACGCATTTTGCTTTTTCCTATCTTCACGACACCATCTTGAAGCTGGACGAGCTGGGTCACGATATTCCTACCAAATATAAATATTTGGAGAAATTCAGCGATACGAGCGTTTTGGACGTAAAAATGAACGATAAGAATAACTATGAGCTGTTTTTGTCGCTGAAGCCGCTTGGCATTACGGCAGATGATGTGGGTTACGGCATCGGTACGGTGGGAATTCCCGAGTTCGGCACTCGTTTTGCCATGAAGATGCTTGAGGACGCAAAGCCGAAATCCTTTGCCGACCTTTTGCAGATCTCGGGTCTTTCACACGGTACAGACGTATGGACCAACAACGCGCAAACGCTTATCAAAGAGGGAATCTGTAACATTTCGCAGGTTATCGGATGTCGTGATAACATCATGAACGACCTGATCGCATGGGGACTTGAAAAGGAGCTTGCCTTCAAGATCATGGAGTCGGTGCGAAAGGGAAAGGGCCTTAAGCCCGAATGGGAGGAGGAAATGAAGGCGCATAACGTGCCTGAATGGTA
>SVRO01000017.1 GCA_015064795.1 Oscillospiraceae bacterium
ATGGGAAAGCCTGCAGGACAGCAAGCCGAACTGGACCATTTCACTTGTATAAGAAGGAGGATTTTATGAAAACAAGAATTACACTTTACGCCGGGGAGGGCCTTGTGCTGACCGACGGCGAGCATTTCGGAAAAATCGTTCATCTGGAGATCGGCGCCGATGCTCACGCGTGGCGTGAGATCACGGAGGAGGAATACGCGGAGATCTTGAAGGACAAAGAAGAGGGGCGTAGCGAATAATGGCTATTGTAAAATATAGAGGGAAGGACGGAAAAGTACGTCCTATCCGAGCCATTCAAGGTAACGATGGTAATCAGATGTACGTTCGTTTTTCGGCCTATGCGGACGGAACGGATATGAGTGAGAAGTGGGACGCGGAGCGTAATTTTATGGGTATCGCCTTTGCCTATGAAACGCCGACCGAAAAAGAACAGTATCAATGGATCTCGCTTGCCGATATCTCGCTCGGCCACTATGCGGAGGAGGGGAGCGAGGACAAGTATTTGTTCTTTGTCGGTAACGGAACCAATGAGGATAACCGCTCCAATGCTCTTACGCTTGATGCGGAGGGCGTGTTGTGGCTTCTTGGGGATCTGCTGATTGGGGAAGAGAGAACGTCGGTGCTTGAGGAATTTGAGGCGGTGAAAGAACGAGCGAGCAATCTTGAGAGTCGCGCCGATGCGCTTGAAAGTTGCGTTCCGGAATGGAACGTAGAAGGCAATGTTGGAGCAATAAGCCCCGCAACAAATCTCGAAACATCTATTGTGATAGAAAACTATACCACATCCGAAGTGACGCCCCTTGAAAGCGAAGAAAAATCTTTCAGTTTTCCAATAATCAACACCGGCAAAATCTATCTTGATTTTAACGATGTGCTTTCAGTTGCGATACCGACGAATACGAACGGTATTGTTTGGGAAACGACTGCGAAAATATATGTGAATGGTAACTTGATCACAGAATACTCTAGGACTTATAAAACGAACATAGGTGGCTATAGCAATAAGGTGCAGGATATAGTAGCTGATCACGTATTCACAACAAGCAATACTACTTATAAAGATACCGTTTTGTATGGAGCATCATGGCACGGTGCGTATGTAGGCTCTTGTGAAGAAACCTGCCGTACCCCGTTAGAAGTAGCCATCGGCGATGTTGTAACGGTTACACTTAAGGTTACAACTACACACCACTACGGCTCGCTTTATGCGCATGAGTATGCGACTCACTCCTTAAAAAACTTGCAGCTAAAAGCGAATATCGTTTCGGCACACACCTATTGCGAGTTTGGAGAAAAAATTGAAGGGCTAACCGCAGAGGAAATTCTCAATACAATCTTTGGGGAGGAGTAAGGTATGGATAAATTGCAGAAAGCGGAGCAGTTTCGCAGAGCTGTTCAACTGTTCGTCGCGAGCCTCTCGGAGGAGAAAGCTATGGAGGTGGCGACGCTCTATGACAAATGGGCGGTCGGGAAAAACTACGAAGCGGGGACATTCCTTCGGTACGGAACAAACGGTGTCGGCGATCCTCAGCTCTACAAGGTTGTACAAGCCCACACGTCGCAGGCGAATTGGGCTCCCGATGTGACCCCTACGCTCTACACACCGATCGGGCTTGATGAGGGGGGCTATCCTGTGTGGAGTCAGCCAACGGGGGCTCACGACGCCTACAATACGGGCGACATCGTCAACTATAACGGCACACTTTATAAGTCGCTGATCGACGGCAACGTATACTCGCCCGATGCCTACCCTGCCGGGTGGAGCGTTTACGCAGAATAAGGAGGCAATATGTTAATACAAACATTTAAGAACGGGAAGGGCTTGATTTGGGGGGGCGACAGTAAGCGCATTGACTGCGATCGTAACGGTGTGCTTAAATTTGGCGACACCGAGATTCCCGTCATACACGGAGGGGAATCTATCATGCCGCTTTTGTTTCACGGAGCGACAGGCGATTATCAGGCAAGCTTTACCGATGAGAAGGGCGATGTCTATGATCTCGGCAAGGTGCGCGTGAGAAGTGGCAGGATCGCGCCTCCTCCGCCCGTGACCGTGGAACTGATGGAGCTTCGAAGCAGGGCGGACGTTCTTGAAAGCGAAAACGAGAGCTTGCAGGAGAAGGTCGAGGAACTCAGCAACATATTTGATACCAACTCGTTAAATTTTTTGATAGGATAGGAGAAAAACAAATGAAAAGATTTCTTGTACTTATGCTTTGTGTTTTGCTCATCTGTGCGTTACCCGTTTCGGTATTTGCCGATACGCAGTATCTTCCCTCGGGAAGCGGTTCGGAGACGACGGAAAAATCGGAATCGCTGATGCAAGCCGAACTTGTGGCCGAGCAGATCATGACCTATATTCAGAGGAATCCTGAAGAGATCTCTGTTATTATTACGCTGATTTTAACCGTGTTATATCAGATACGGAAGCACCGTGCGCTCAATAAATCTATTTTGACACTTAATAACAACGCCGTTGCCGTTGCAGAGACGAGCAGTGGCACTATGAGCGGCGTTTCCTCGACCGTGACAAAATACACTGACAAGATGGAAAACTTGCTTACAGAGGTGCGCGCTAACGAGGAGGAGAAGCTGAAGCTTGCTGCAGCACTTGAAGCCTCAAACAAATATTTGATGACGGCGAAGGCGGCCAATATGGAATTCGCCAATGAGGTTGCCGAGCTTTTGGTCCTTGCCAATATTCCGAACTCAAAGAAGGAGGAGCTTTATGCACGTCATCGCGCCGCAGTCTCCTCGATTGCTGAGCTTGAGGCGCCGTTGGAGGCGAAAGAAAATGGCACGAGTGAAGAATAATTTTTGGTATTGGCTATTCAAGGTGTTGAGTGTTCTTGTATCTTTGGCGTTTCCCGGGTGGGCCATTTATGAGAGATTTCCCATATGGATTTCTACACACGGAACGACGCGGTCGATCGGCACGGGTGGAATTCTCATGATCTTGGTTGTGTTACTCATTTGCCGCCGTCCCGTATTTTCTTTTTTGAAAGACCGTCTCAAGATGAAATATGCGCCGTCTCCGTTGGGATGGGGCGTACTACTTGCTTTGTCATACGTCTTGGTGTTTGTCAGCAGGTTTCTTGACGACATCATCGTTGTTTTTTGGATGGGGCTTATTGGGAGTGCCATAGGTGCATTTTTGACCTTTGTTGCCGAAAATTTCTTGAGAGTGGAGAAGAAGGAAAATGGCTGAATTTGAAAAGATACCGGATCCCAAGGACAAAGTTTCCGAATTTCAGAGGAAATATAATTCCGCCTCCAAGAGTACGGCGCGGCTTATAGGCACGAATGCGGCGTTATTCGTCTGTCTCTTGCTTCCCATCCTGCTGATCGGTTTTATATGGATGGACTTTGGCGTTCCGTCTTTTGGAATAAAGTACATCTCCGAGGGTGTCGTTACGGTTGCTCTGTTTACGATTGGAGAACTCATGATGATGCGGCTTGGTGCAGACGGTGGAAAGCTTGATGGGGAGTATCTCGATGCAAAGAAGGAGTTCAAGGCCTTGCTTGATGAGGTCAATTCGATTGGAACGATTCTTTTGAGTTTGTTCTGCGATTGGCAGATTGATATCGAGATGGATCATGCGGTGCTAACGCGTCTAAGAGCTTTAAAGTTTACGCGTGCGGATTGGGAGAAGGTTAAGGATCTTCCCAAGCGAGAGTTAAAAAAGAAATACGGTGGAAGAAAAACTCGCGCGATCATGGCGCTGAGAAAACTGTCTCCAATCGACCTTAATGAAGCAATTCTTCTTTTTGATGGTGCGGCAGACGGATTTGCGAGAGGCGGAGTACCGATTTCGGGAGATGAATTCCTTCACAAGAAGACGCATTCGATCAATATGGTCTTGTCTGCGATCTTCATGGGGCTTCTCACTGTTTCCGTTGCTATCACGTTGACATCTGATGTCAGTTGGGCGAGAGTGCTTTACACGATGTTCAAAGTCGTGCTTTTGGTTTACCGCATGGCTGTCGGCTACAATCTCGGTGCCAAGGCGTACAATAGCATAGAGGTTAGGCAGCTTCAGGCGAAGAGTAACTACCTCAGGCAGTATTTGCGCTTTATGAAAGAAAAGACCTATCTCAATCTTGAGGACAAGTATGGCACGGTGCAGTGCTACGTCGGCGGAGAGAAGAACGAAAGCGTTCCTCCTTCTGCTCCGACTGTGCAGGCCGTGACCGAGCCTATCCCCACATGATGTGAAATTGAAAAATAGAAAAGGCATTCAAAACGAATGCCTTTTTTGTGTATTCGGGTGTTTTGCGAGATTTCGTGTGGAATTTCGTGTGGAAAATGGGTAAAAAACACCTTATTTTTGATAAAAAACCACTTAAAAAAGTAAAAAATATTTCACGTCAAAACACCGTCAAAGCATTGGAAACAAAGAAAACTTTCGTGTTTTCAATGACTTTGAAATATGGAGCGGATAACGGGAATCGAACCCGCGGCATCAGCTTGGGAAGCTGAGGTTTTACCATTAGACTATATCCGCGCAACCTTGGCGCATCTTGCGTCAAGGCATATGTTGAAAGGCAATCAATATCTTACCTTTACGACAACGGTTTTTGGGTTGTACATTTTGAAAAGCTCAAGTGCCTTGGTTGTGGCTTCAAAAAAGAAGACGCAGCGCTTACCCTCGGCGTTTTCAAAGGCAATGTAGTATGTATCGGGGGCGTTCTTTGAGGAAACACCGTTGTATGTCATTTCGGGGGCGAAGAGCTCAAGACGCTCGTCGTGCTCTCGATGGCCGACGGGCGCGATCAGCTTGGCGTCCTTGAGTGCCATCTCAAACTGTGTTTTGTGCGTGCGGTTTCCGTAATGCTTGATGAAGCAGAGCCTTCCCGATGTAACGGTATATTGATAGGAGATTTTTACATACCGCCACGTTAAGAAGATGATGATCCAAAGCGAAAGCGGGATAAAGGCCAAGAGTGGCGCGATAAGTGCCGCCGTACCGCTTCCCACCACGAAGATCAGAACGATGGGGTACGCAAAATAAAGTGCCAAAAGGGCAAGGCGTTTCCATCGGAGAGTTCCCTCGCTTTTTTGCTCGACGGTATATTCAAAGGGAACGGTAATGTCGATCATATTTTTCACCTGCCAAAGATTTATAAAGTCATTTTACCATAGTTTTTCCTTTTTTGCAAGAATTTTTTCGCTTTTTTCAAAAAGATTCTTCTTCCGTGGCGGCACCAAGGAGCTTCACCGCATCGAAAATGCTATGGATCGGAATAAGTTCAATACCAAGATCTCCCTTTAACTTTTCATAACTTCGGTAGGGAATAACAGCGCGTGTGAATCCGAGGCGCGCCGCTTCCTTTAAGCGTTGCTCCAAATTGGAGACCGCGCGGCATTCGCCAGCAAGACCAAGCTCACCGATAGCAATGAGGTCGTCGGGAACGAGGCGGTCGGTGATCGAGGAAATAAGCGCAAGTGCCACCGCCAAGTCAACTGCAGGCTCGGCAAGTCGCAAGCCGCCGATGACGTTCAAAAAGGCATCGTGCGCGGAAAAACGAAGACCAAGTCGCTTTTCCAACACCGCGGTGATGAGACAGAGCGTGTTATAATCCACGCCGCTTGCCGTTCGTCTTGGCGTGGTGAGCACCGATTTGGTGACGAGTGCCTGTATCTCGGCAATGATCGGGCGCGTGCCCTCCATTGTACATACGGCACAGTTTCCCGACATATTTTTTGGGCGGCCCGACAGGAGCATCTCCGAGGGATTTTCCACCTGCTCAAGTCCCTTGTCGGTCATTTCAAAAACGCCGATCTCGTTGGTGGGGCCGTAACGGTTTTTAATGGCACGGATGATGCGGTAGGTCTGTTGCTTTTCGCCCTCAAAATAGAGAACGGCGTCCACCATATGCTCAAGCACCTTGGGGCCGGCAATGCTGCCTTCTTTATTGACGTGGCCGACAAGAATGACCGAAAGTCCCTCTCCTTTGGCTTTTTCAATAAAGGAGAGCGTACATTCCTTGACCTGTGTGATGCTTCCGGGGGCCGATGCGATCTTATCGTTAAACACGGTTTGGATCGAGTCTACGATGAGAATATCGGGTTTCACCTTGTCAGCCTGTGCAAGAATACTGCTTACGTTGGTCTCGGCAAGAATAAAGAGATCGTTTCCTTTGACACCGAGACGCTCGGCGCGAAGCTTGAGCTGTCCGTAGGACTCCTCGCCCGAGATATAAAGGACCTTTCGGTTTTGGCCGAGAATGTCCGAGATCTGCATAAGAAGTGTAGATTTGCCGATTCCGGGCTCGCCCGCAAGCAGCACGACCGAGCCGTTTACAAGGCCGCCGCCAAGCACGCGGTCAAGCTCGCCAAGACCCGTGGCCGATCGCATAAAGCTGGGAAGCTCAAGCTTCTTGTAGGGGATGGCTTCACCCGAAAGCGTGCTCACACGCTTAACCGATGCGGAAGCGGACGGTGATGTCTCGACAACATCTTCAACAAAGCTGTTCCATTCGCCGCAGGAGGGGCATTTTCCCAGCCATTTTGGACTTTTATATTCACACGAACTACAGATATAGACGGTTTTGAGTCCCTTCATCCGTTTTTCTCTCCTTTGAAAAGTACGTCTTTATTCATTATACATCCGAAAATGCGTTTCGTCAAGAAAAAAAAGAAAAATGACACTCGAATCTCTTGACATTACGGCGGTGTTGTGATAAAATCGCATGAAACAAACATTTTACAGGAGAATTGATATGCACGAAGGTCACAGAAGCAGAATGCGCGAAAAGTTTTTGAAAAATGGCGGCGAAAGCTTTTTGCCGCACGAATTTTTGGAGATGCTTTTATTTTATGCCATTCCGCGCGGAAATACGAACCCCATTGCCCACAAGCTGATCGAAAAATTTGGTTCGCTTTCGGGCGTTATAGCGGCCGATTATCAGGCGTTAAAATCGGTTGACGGTGTTGGAGACAGTGCCGCTACGCTTATCAAATTTGTGGAGGCTTTTAACGTTGCCTGCTTGCAGGATTCGCAACGGGATACGGTTCGGTTTGATAAGATCTCGGTTGCCCGTGAATTTGGTGCGGCCATGCTTGGCGGCTATTCGGAGGAGCGTTTTTGCGCACTTCTTTTGGACAATCGGTTGCGGAAGATCGATTTTGTTACGCTGACGCGTGGTACGGTAAATCACGTGCCGTTTGATCTGGCAGAGCTTTACCGTGCCTGTCTCGGCAAATCGGTGTCTGCCGTCATCTTGTATCACAATCATCCAAGTGGCCTTTCGGTTCCGTCGCGCGACGATGTTAATCTGACCTATCAGATCGAAGCCAAGCTGGCGGATGTCAATCTTTGTTTGCTTGAGCATTTTGTTGTTGGCGGCAGCTCTTGTACCCCTATACTTTACGCAACGGGCAGCAGCATGGGAAATACGGCTGCAAGAGGAAATGTAGAGAAGGCAACGCTTGAGGATTTTTACGCTTGTCATTGAGTCATCTTATTGCATAAGATTTTCTGCGATGCTTTGGGCGATGACGAGAGCAAGCTGCTTTTGATACTCCTCGCTTGCCAAGCGTTCGGCCTCGGTGTCGTTTGACAAAAAGCCGCACTCGATCAAAATAGCCGGCTTCTCCAATCGATCTAAAAGATAGATGGAGGAGGTGGCTTTTTTGATTTTTCTTTGATTTTCTCTGTCCAAACAGTTGCGGGCGTTTTCCTGTACGGTAGAAGCCAGCGCTTTGGATAGCGGGTGATTCGGGGAATAATAGACCTGAAGCCCCTTGTACTGCTTTTGTGGGAAGGCGTTCATATGTATGCTGACGAAGACTGCGTTCTCGTATTCGCGCGCGATTTTCAGCCGCGCTGCAAGGTCTAAGATCTTTTTGCGCCCCTGATAGTTTTCATTGCGATCGTAGAGAAGGATATCCTCGGTGCGCGTGTAGACCACCGAAATGCCGCAAAGCTCGAGATACGCCCCAATATCCGTGGCGATGGCGAGATTCAGCTCTTTTTCGAGAAGGCCGCTTGTCGAAGAAGCACCGCCATCCTCGCCGCCATGCCCCGCATCGAGAACGACGGTATAGTTTTGTTTACCGATCACGCTCTTTTCTTTTACACGGGAAAACGATGCGCCAAGCAGACAAAAGAGCGAAAGCAAGAGCGAAAAGATGAGCGAAAGGGCAACGAAGCCGATGGCGTTGTGTTTGTTCTTCATACAGGTTCCTCCGAAACAAGAATGCGCGATGCGCCAAAAGCAAAAAAAGGTTGACTTTTCATGAGAATAGAGGTATAATAAATAATATATAATTTTTTGGAGGTTTTTATGAGTAAAGAAATCATAGAGCTTTCTTCCAAGCAAAAATTATGGCTTTCGATTCTTGCGGCGGCCGCTCTTCCTTTTGCGGTGCTTATCTGCGGCATCGGCGAGATCTATCTCAATAACAGCGCGGAATTTTTGTTCGTGCTTTCGGATTTTTGGCCACTTTCAATCGGTATCGGTATTGCGATCTTCGCGGTTTTGGCAATTGTGCTTCGCTTTTTGAAGGGAAAGGCGTTTCACGTTGTGCTTTCGCTTCTTGTATGGTTGGCACTTATGAGCTATGTGCAGGGAGTTTTTTTGAATTTCGGTATGAATTCGCTGGGGGCAGATGAGCTGGCGGGCGGCGTAGGCGTTGGACTTGTGATCCTCGATCTTGCGATCTGGCTTCTCACGGGGGCTGGCTTCGTTTTAGCGGCCCTTCTTGTGCGTGATAAGCAAACGCTCGGTATGCTTGCTACGGTGGCACTCGTTATGGTGATCGCTGTGCAGGCCATCAATCTCGGGCTTGCCTTCGTGGGAAGCGAGGAAAAAGAGAAGACCCAAACCGTGCTTACCACCGAAAATATATTTGAGGTCTCCGAGGGGGATAACGTGATCGTTTTCCTTTTGGATCGTTTTGATATTTATTATTATCAAAAATTGTTGGAGCAGGAGCCTCACTTCTTTGACGGGCTTGACGGCTTCACCTTTTACGACAACAATATTTCTCTGTATTCCCGCACCTATCCGTCGGTGACCTATATGCTGACAGGCGTTGAGAACCCTTTCAAAAATACGCGGGAAAAATATTTTGAGGACGCGTATGCTGACTCGCCCTTTTTCCGCGATCTGAAGGACAACGGTTATAAGATCAATCTTTACACCTCGGCTTATTACGCGTACGATGACGCCTCGGTCTTCGGGGACGCGGTGGATAACGTTTCGCGCTATCAGGATTACGTGATCGAGGGCAGAATGGAGCTCGTCTTCAAGATGGTACAGCTTGCGCTTTACCGCTACGCGCCGCTCGGTGTGAAGGATAGCATCCAAGTCAGCTCGGCCGACTTCGGCGGCTTTATTTCCTTTGATACCGACAACGATTACGAGCAGTACGTGATGAACGACGCCGAGACCTACCGCCTGTTCCGTGAGAGCGGTCTTACGACGCAAAAGAAAAACAACACCTTCACCTTTTTGCATCTCAACGGCTGCCACTCGCCCTATACCATGGACGAGAACGGTAACGCGATTCCCAGCAACAACTACGCCTCGGCGGCAATCCCTGCGCTCAAGGGATGCTTTAAGCTGATCTATGAATATATTGAGCAACTAAAGGCCCTCGGTCTTTACGAGGATGCCACTATTATCATCACGGGTGACCATGCGCGCGCCATGGACGATACCGTGGACGTGGAGGGGGCGCGTGTGACAGCACTATTCGTCAAGGAGAGCGGCTCGCACGGCACACCGTTGGCCGATTCCTCGGCACCCGTTTGTCAGGAAAATCTGCGTGCCGAGATCGTGAAGTCGGCAGGCCTCAAAACCCAAAACGACTACGGCGCGGCCTTTTCGGATATTGACGAGGACGCCGACATCGTTCGAAAATATTATTTTGAAAAATCCAACGGTGACAAGGACGAGATCGTGGTCTACCACGTCAAAGGTGACGCGAAGGATTTTGACAACTGGACGCTCCACGAGCGCCTTGTGATCGGTGAGATTTATAAATAGGGGGGGCTATGCTGGATAATCTGATGTACTATATCTGTATTCCACTCGGCTGGCTGATGAAGCAGTGCTGGCTTTGGGTGGGAAACTACGGCGTTGCCATTCTGCTTTTTACCCTGCTTTCCAAGATCGTAATTTTGCCCGTTACCGTGTGGGTACACAAAAATTCGATCAAGATGGTACGCATTCAGCCAGAGATCAATTTTTTGAAGGCCAAATATTACGGCGATCTGGATACCGTTGCCGCCGAGCAGTCGAAGCTTTTTAAGCGTGAGAGATACAGTCCCGCGGCATCGATCGTTTCGCTGGTTCTTCAGCTTTTCCTTTTGTCCTCGATCATTACGATCATCTATCACCCGCTGACCTATCTTCTCGGCGTTTCGCCCGAAACGGTGGCGACACTTGCCGAGGTCTACGGGATCGAGCAGGGGATATCCTCTACGGAAATTTTGATCGTGGAGGCGGTCAAGTATAGCTCCATGATGCCGAGTGGCTTTTCGGTCGAGCTTATGCGTGCGATCTCCGCTTTGGATTTCGGCTTCCTCGGCTTTAATATTTCCGAGGTCGCATCCGAGACGCTTGGCAAAAATCTTCTGATACCGCTTTTGGCGGGTATTTCCTCGTGGATCCTTTGTCTTTCGCAAAACGCGCTCAATCCGCTTCAGCACGAGCAGAGCAAGTGGAACAAGTACGGCATGATGGTGTTCTCGGTCGGCCTTTCGCTTTACCTTGGCTTCTTCGTGCCTGCGGGCATCGTGATCTATTGGGTGTTCAGCAATCTTTTTTCGGTCGTACAGCAGGTGCTTTTAAATCTGGCCATAAGCCCCAAGAAGCACATTGATTACGAGGCACTTGAAAAGAGCCGCGAGGCGCTTGCCGCCATCGAGGCGCTGGAGGTCAAGGACGAGCACTTTGCCGAAAATAAGCGGCGTGAGCGTACCGACTACAAACGCTTTTTCGGCGTGGTAAACAAGCACGTGGTGATCTATTCCGAAAAGAGCGGCTTTTACAAATATTTTGAAGATATTATCCGTGAGCTTTTGGAGCGCTCGAATTTGCACATTCACTATGTGACGAGCGACCCCGACGACGTGATCTTTTCGGTGGCCGAGAAGGAGCCGCGTATCCGCGCGTACTATATCGGCAACAAAAAGCTGATCACGCTGATGATGCGTATGGAGGCCGACATCGTTATGATGACGACGCCCGACCTGGATAAATACTATATCAAGCGTTCTCTCGTGCAAAAGGACATCGAGTATATCTATATTCCGCACGATCCGATGAGTGCGCACATGGGCTTCCGCGAGAACGCGCTGGATGCGTTTGATACGATCTTTTGTACGGGGCCGCACATCGAGCGTGAGGTGCGAGCAACCGAGCGCGTGTACGGTCTGCCTCCCAAAAAGCTGGTACACTTCGGCTATCCGCTTGCCGAAAAGCTGATCGCGGCACACGAGGGAGAGGAAAGCCAAAGCGCTGGCGGAAGAAAGCAGATCTTGATTGCGCCCTCGTGGCAGGAGGACAATCTGCTGGATAGCTGCATTGACGAACTTTTGGAGGGACTCTTGAGCGATGAATATCGCATCATCGTTCGTCCGCATCCCGAATACGTCAAGCGTTACGGCGAGAAAATGCGTGCGCTTACCGAGAAGTATGCCGACCGCGTGGGTGACGGACTCGTGTTTGAGCTTGATTTTTCAAGCAATCGCTCGATTTGGTCATCCGATCTCCTCGTTACCGACTGGTCAGGTATTTCGCTTGAATTCTGCTTTGCCACCAAGCGTCCCGCGCTTTTCGTGAATACGCAAATGAAGGTGGAGAATCCGAATTGGCAGAAGATCGATTGCATTCCCGTTGAAATTTCTCTCCGCAACACGCTTGGCGTGGCGTTGGAGAAGGACGAGCTTTCACGCGTGGATGAGACGGTTCGCCGTCTTCTTGCCAATCCCGACGAGTATGCCGATAAGATTGGAGAAGCATTGGAGGCTCACTTCTACAATCAAGGAAGTGCGGCACAGGCCGGTGCTTTGTATATTTTGGAAAGTCTCATGGAAAAACGGAAGAAAAACAAAGGAGAGAAATCATGAAAAAATCAAGAATTCTTATAATGCTTCATCTTGCCCTTTGGCTTGCGGTAGGCTTTACCGTGCAGGCGTCGGCTTATATTGATCCGAGCGTGGTTTCGGGACTTCTCGTTTCGGTGGCGGGTGCGGTAGTTGCCTGTAGCGCGGCCTTCTTTATCGTTTGGCGCAAGCTGAAGAAAAAGGTATCCAAGACCCTCGGCATCGACGAAAACGCCAACAAAGAGGTCGAGGAAGACCTTGTTATTAAGGAAGACAAGGAAGACAAATAATGTCGAAAGGTGCGACGTTTTTTGGCCGTCCGCACTTGTTTTCGACGCGCTTTTCAAAAGACTTGGTATATGATATATTTATCAAATCAAGAGGTGTGAAGAATGGAAGAAAACGTAAAATCTTTATATGAGAAATGGAAGATAGCGACCGAAAACGATAAGGAGCTTTCGGTCGACCTTTCGGGGCTTACCGAGGAGGAGATCTTCGATCGCTTTTACCGCGAGCTTGATTTCGGTACAGCGGGGCTTCGCGGCGTTCTCGGCGCGGGCACCAACCGCATGAATATTTACACGGTGGCGCGCGCTTCCACGGGTGTGGCAAAGTGTATTGTGGGAAACAAGAAGAAGGTGTGCAGTGTTGCGATCGCTTACGATAGCCGCAATAATTCCGAGCTGTTTGCCAAGACGGCCGCCGCCGTTTACGCGGCAAACGGGATGCATGTATACATTTATCCCGAGCTTATGCCGACGCCCGCGCTTTCTTACGCGGTGCGCAATCTGCAGTGCGACGCGGGCGTGGTCATAACGGCAAGCCACAATCCCGCCAAGTATAACGGCTATAAGGTTTACGGAGATGACGGTTGTCAGATCACCGAGACCGTAGCCGCGCAAATTCTCGAAAGGATCAAGGAAACGCCTTATTTTGAGGAGATCCCAAGCTTTGAAATTCTTTTAGGAGAGGGAAAGATTGAATATATTTCCAAGGCGCTGACCGAGGCGTATATTGCGGACGCGGTTGCTTGCGCGCGTGCCGCACGCGAGGGCGATAGAGCGCTCAAGGTGGTCTATACGCCGCTCAACGGCGCGGGAATGCGATGCGTGACCGAGGCATTGGCTAAGTGTGGTTTTAGGGATATTACGGTGGTTCCCGAGCAGGAAAAGCCCGACGGCAATTTCCCAACCTGTCCCTATCCAAATCCCGAAATCAAAGAGGCTCTTGCTTTGGGTCTTGACTTAATGCAAGAGACGGGGGCTGATCTATTGCTGGCTACCGACCCCGACTGTGACCGTGTAGGCACGGCGGTTCCCATGGGGGACTCTTACCGCTTGATCTCGGGCAATGAAATGGGGATCTTGCTTCTGGACTATATTTGCCGCGAAAAGAGCTTGCAGGGCAGTATGCCAAAGGAGCCGATGGCGGTCAAGACCGTTGTGAGCACCGATATGACTTACGAGGTGGCGAAAAAGTACGGCGTTCGTATCGTGGACGTTTTGACGGGCTTTAAGTATATTGGTGAGCAGATTGCGCTCTTGGAGGAGGCAGGCAAGGAGGAGAATTATCTTTTTGGCTTTGAAGAGAGCTACGGCTATCTTTGCTCGGGCTTTGTTCGTGATAAAGACGGTGTTTCAACCTCGGTGCTGATCTGTGAGATGGCTGCCTTTTATAAGTCGCAGGGGAAAACGCTCGGTGATCGCATGAACGAGCTTTACACCGAATTCGGCACATACCGCAACTTTGTGGATAACTTTGCCTTTGAGGGAAGCGTGGGCATGGAAAAGATGCTTGGCATCATGACCTCGCTCCGCGAGGATCCGCCCAAAGCAGTCCTCGGCCATAGACTGATCGCGGTTAATGACTACCTGAAGAGCGAAAGTGTTTCGCTTGAAACGGGCGCAAGGGAAAAGATCGATCTTCCGAAGTCCAACGTACTGAAATTTGTATACGATGGTGGCCTCGGCATTATCGCGCGTCCCTCGGGAACCGAGCCTAAGCTTAAGATCTACTACACGGTAAAGGCCGACTCGGATGCCTTGGCTGAAGAGCTTGTGCAAAGCCTTGCGGGGAAGGGCGGCGCCTTTGCTTCGCTTGTGATCTCATAAAAACATCGAAAGAAAAACCTGTCTGAATTATCAGACAGGTTTTTTCTCATTTATCTTCGGTGAAAAAATCAAGCTGTTCTTTGGCGTCCTTGGCATCTTTTTTGCGAAAGGGAATGCCGAGATGCTCGTAAGCCAAGCGCGTGACGCAACGGCCGCGCGGTGTGCGTGAAAGAAAGCCGATCTGCATGAGATAGGGCTCGTAAACGTCCTCAATGGTAACTGCCTCCTCGCCGATCGTAGCGGCAAGCGTTTCAAGGCCCACGGGGCCGCCGTCGTAAAAGTCGATGATGGTCTTGAGCATACGGCGGTCGGTATTGTCAAGGCCGAGCGCGTCGATCTCAAGCTGACCGAGCGCGTAGTTGGCAATGTCGGCGTCAATAATACCCGTACCCTTGACCTGCGCGTAATCTCGAACACGCTTGAGGAGTCGGTTGGCAATACGGGGCGTGCCGCGCGAGCGTGAGGCGATCTCAAAGGCACCGTCTTTCGTGATCTCAAAGTCCAAAATGCCCGCACTGCGCTTGACGATGGTGGCAAGCTCCTCGGGGGTGTAAAGCTCCAGCTTCAAAAGCAGACCGAATCGGTCACGCAAAGGCGTAGTGAGCTGTCCTGCACGCGTGGTCGCACCGATCAGAGTAAACTTCGGCAGATCAATGCGAATGCTTCTTGCCGAGGGACCTTTTCCAATGATGATATCTAGCGCATAGTCCTCCATGGCGGGATACAGGATCTCCTCAACCGAGCGCGAGAGACGGTGGATCTCGTCAATAAAGAGAACGTCTCCCTCGCCGAGATTGGTTAAGAGTGCCGCAAGGTCGCCTTGCTTTTCAATCGCGGGGCCCGACGTGATGCGGAGATTGACGCCCATTTCGGCGGCAATGATACCCGAAAGGGTGGTCTTACCGAGGCCCGGGGGGCCGTAGAGCAAAACGTGGTCAAGCGACTCACCGCGCATTTTTGCGGCATCCATGGAGATCTTCAAATTTTCCTTAACCTTTTCCTGACCGATATATTCGTCAAGCTTTTTGGGGCGAAGCGAAAGCTCGGTTTCTGAGTCGTTCGCCGTATAAGATGAGGTCATAAAGCGGTTTTCAAGATCCAATTCGTCCGAATCGTAAAAATCCATTGTCAAACGGCTCCTTTCTTTAAATGTTGCGCATCAGCTTTTTGAGTGCAAGCTTAATGAGGTCGCCCGATAGCAGTGAGGGATCCAGTCCTTGTAAAGCACCCGTTGCTTCGCTGCGACTGTAACCAAGCACCATGAGTGCGTCGAGTGCCTCGGAGAGTGCGCCCTTTTTCATGGATGTGACACCCGTCGCCGTATTGGCGGCAACCAACGTGTCGTTATCGGTTTCCTTGAGCATTTTATCCTGCAGCTCCAAAATGACTCTTGCAGCCGTTTTGGCACCCACGCCGTTTGCTTTAGCAATGGATTTGCTATCTCCGGTGCAGACGGCAAGTGCGAATTTTTCGGGGGTCAAAATCGTGAGGATCGCCATCGCGGCTTTGGGGCCAACGCCTGATACGCTGATCAGCATACGGAAGGCCGAAAGCTCCTCCTCGGTCGAGAAGCCGAAAAGCTCTACGTCGTCCTCGCGCACGGCCATATAGGTGTAAAGCCGCGTTTTGTCGGTCTTGGCCTGTGAGAGTCTCTCGTGCGTGGTGCCACTCACGGTCAGCTTGTAGCCCACGCCACCCACGTCCACCACGGCAAAGGTTGGCTCAAGCAGTGCGATGGTTCCTTGAATATAGTAAAACACGGTAGTTGTCCTTTCAGTTATCGGATTTTGGATGCTTTTTTCTTTTGGCGCTTACAAAGCAGAAGGTCTACTGTGAGAATGCCGCCATATACAACGAGCGAGCTGAGCGAGATATATGCACCGATCTTTACGATCCGCGGGGAGTAAGTCATCTCCACCGTATGCTCGCCGAGCCCTTCGATTTCAAAGGAAACGAGTGCATCGAGAGATTTTGCAACCGGCACGCGCTTGCCGTCCACCTTGATCTGCCAGCCCTCGTCGTAGGGAATGGTGGTAAGGATCATGGTCTTTTGCTTGGAGGTGGTAAGGGATCCGAGGAAATGCGTTTCGGAGAATGCCTCAATTTGATACTGCTCCTTTGCCAGCGTTTCCATAGCGTTTGCAAAGGCATCGGTGTCGAAATAATACAGAATATTCTCGTCATTTTTGATATACAGATTTTCACCCGTTAAGGTCATTTTGACCGCGACGTTGCTACCCGCACTGCGCATACCAAGGGCCTTGATGCGATCCGAGTCGCTTGCCATAAATTCCTCATAAGCCTCGTCGTTGACCGAAAGCTTGACCTCGCGCGGATAGACCGAGGGGGCGTAGAAGTAAAGTAGCGCATCCTTGGGCATGACGATGTTAAAGAGCGCGTAGGTCGAGGCGTCTCCCTCGCCGTCGTCCTTATAATGCGTGTGGCCGGCAATGGTTCGCTTTTGGCCGTTCGTATAGGTGGACGAAACCTCAATGGGAACGAATACTTGAATTGTTTCCTCGGCACCTACCATAGCGGTGATCAGTGCATTGAGGCGGTCGAAGGGAGAGGCGTACACAACGATGGTATCGCCCTCGTCGGTAGTCTTCTTGAATTGGAAATTGGCCAGCGCATCGTCTACCGCGTACGCAAGCGAAAGGGCGTAGGGGTTGTAGTAGGCGGTGAAGTGCGCGTTTTCCTTATAAAATTCGTTCAAAAGCTTTTGCGCGTCCTCAAGGGCCATGCTCTCGTTGTAGTTAGCCTTGGTCTCCTTGATGTTTTTCTCGCAGAGAATATATTTGAGACCGAGCAGGGAGTCGCTCAAGGGATTGCCGCCAAGATAGCGGGAAAGATGCGATTTGGAGGAGTAGCCCATTTCGTAAAGGAAGGTGATGGTCTCCTTGTTGAGCGTGGAGGTCGAATTGGAGATGCCGCGCATACCGAGCGCCATGTTGTCGTTGGTCTTACGGTAGGTGGTCTTTTCCATGCGGTAGAAGGAGGTGTCGCTTGCCTGTATTTCGTTCACCAGCGGACGCACCTTGGCAATATAGTCGTTGTAGGAGCTGTAGGTGGAATACACCACGTCGTAATCGAGGCTGGTCATGTGAATGATGCCGTTTCCGAAGGCCTCAAAGCAGACCAGCATCAGAAGAACGGTTGCCATATTCCGTCTTGCCTTCGTAGAGCGTGCGCGCATCAAAAGGTACAGAGCGGCACAAAGGAAAAGAATCATTGCGAGCGAAAACCATACCGTACGAAGCGGGTCGATGCGGCCTTCCTCAAAGCCGTACTTGCCGTCAAGCACGAAGTTTTCGTATTCAAATTTCTGAAGCACCATAATGAGTAGAGAAAGTGCGGCACCAACGGCAAGGAGCACCTTTGTCGAATGGGTCCGAAGCTCCCGAAGCCCCTTGTATGCTAAAGTCAAAAGGAAGAAGCAAAGCATGAAGCTATAGCGGTAATTGAGCCAGTTGGGCTTGGCAAAGCCGTGCCACACGAGGTCAACGGGATTTATGGTGAAGCTTAAAAGAAAGATGGCAACGAAAAGCGAGGAAACCAGCTTTTCGCGCAACGTGATCTTTTTGCAAAGATAGTAAAAGGGAAGCATAAGCAGCGAAAGAACGCCGCAGTAGATAAAGGGCAAGCCCTCGGGACGAACGGTGTCATAGGATCCGGGCAGAAGCTTGACGAAAAGATCGGCAAGATCGAAGCGCAGGAAGAAATCCCAATTTGGATTGGAAAAGGTGTTTTTACCAAAGGATAGCGAATATACGGCAGCAAGCAGAATGACCGCGGCAATGCCGACAGCAAGAAGCGACGAGCCTGCAATTCTTCCCAAGGAGCGCAGAAAATGCTGCTTTTCGCCAAGAGGATTGAAGCCTTCCTCACCCATGTGTGCCAGATAGTAGTAGAAGAAATACAGTACCACGTAGATGCACACCATGTAGCCAATATAGAAATTGCTGGCCAGCGTGAGTGCGAGCAGGGGAACATAGAGCTTGTACTTCTTGTGCTTGATCATCTGCTCGATGAGAAGCGACAAAAGCGGAAGCCACATCAGCGCGTCGATCCACATCGAGTTGTGCTGATGCACGATCGCGTACGACGAGAGCGCGTAAAGCACCGAGAAGGTCCAAATCGCATATTTGTTCGGATGTCGCGTGGTCTTGTGAAGATAGTAGCCGAAGGTCAAGCCCGAAATACCGGTCTTCAAGAGGAAAACGCAAAGAAGTGCCTCAAGAATACGCGATTGTGGGAATAAGCAAACAATATAGGAAAAAGGGCTTGCCACATAATAGGCGTATATGCCGAGAAATTCGCCGCCAAGCGAGCGCGAGAAGGAGTAGAGCAGACTCTTGTCTCCCAAGATCGCGTTTCGGAGTGCCTCGTAAAAATAGACGTACTGTCCGTTGAGGTCAAGTACCAAAACGCTCTCGTCTCCAAACGGATGAACGCCTTTGACGAGATAGATCAGATACATAACGGCAATGGGAAGAAGGAAAGAGAGCGCAAGATAGGAATAAGGCTTGCGCTTGAAGGAGTCGATCCGATCCCCCAGACACCGTAACATGTTTTTTTTGACTTTTTCGGAAGTTTTATTTGCAGTCATTGTTCTCGCCACTTTCCGAAGCCTTTTGCAGCTTCTTGATGGATTTTTCAAACTTTACGCGCTCAAGCGTGAGGTCGCGCCCGCAGCCGATGCATATGGCGCGCACATCGCTTCCTACGCGGAGAATGCGAAACAGGGAGGAGCCGCATGGGTGCTTTTTTTTCATTTCGGCAATATCGCCTACCGCGAGCTTGATGATATTCATTCTGCTACCTCCCAAAAATATAAATATATATTTTAATATACCATAATTTCCCCGAAAAGTCAACTTGAATTTATGATTTTTCACAAAAAAGAAAAATCTGTTTGACTTGTTCATATTCTTGTGATATAATTTAAAATGGCTTATTATGAAGCGAGACAGAAAGGAGGGCAACCATGCGGATCTTAGGGATTGACCCCGGTATTGCTATTGTGGGCTGGGGCGTGATCGAATATAGCGGAAACCGTTTTCGCACGCTTGGCTACGGCTCTCTGCAAACGCCGTCCACCATGTCTACCGAGCAACGACTCGTGGAGATCTATCGGGGAATGGGCGAACTGATCGACGCCTATCAGCCCGACTGTATGTCGATCGAGGAGCTTTTTTGGAACACCAATCAGACCACGGGTATCCGTGTCAGCGAGGCGCGCGGCGTCATCCTTCTTTCTGCAGCGCAGAAGGGAATTGACATTTTTGAATATACGCCGCTTCAGGTCAAGCAGGCGGTGGTTGGCTACGGCCGCGCTGAAAAGAAGCAGATCATTTCCATGGTGACTATGCTTTTGGGCCTTGAGAAGCCGCCGAAGCCCGACGATACGGCCGACGCGCTGGCACTTGCCATTTGCCACGCGCATAGCGGTTGCTCACGCCTTGCCGACTATTACAACAAGAAATAAGAGGACAGAATATGTGGTATACACAGAATTGGAAAGACTATGAACTCATCGATACCTCCGAGGGCGAGCGCCTTGAGCGTTGGGGTGAATATCTTCTCATCCGTCCCGACCCCCAGATCGTATGGAAAAACGAAAAGAAAAGTCCGCTTTGGAGTCGCGCGGACGCGACCTATAAGCGTTCGTCGGGTGGCGGCGGCGGTTGGAAAAACAGCCGCGTGCCGGAGCAGTGGCGCATCGGCTACGGTGACCTTCGCTTCGTCGTTCGTCCTACGGGCTTTAAGCATACGGGCCTTTTTCCCGAGCAGGCGGCCAATTGGGATTGGTTTTCTTCGCTGATTCGCGGTGCGGGGCGTCCCATTAAGGTCTTGAACCTGTTTGCCTACACAGGTGGTGCCACCGTGGCGGCGGCTAAGGCAGGCGCATCGGTCTGTCATGTGGACGCGGCCAAGGGCATGGTGCTTCAGGCCAAGGAAAACGCGGCGCTTAGCGGTCTTGCCGACGCGCCAATCCGCTATATCGTGGACGATTGCAAAAAGTTCGTGGAGCGTGAGATCAAGCGCGGAAATCGCTACGATGCGATCATTATGGACCCTCCCTCGTACGGCAGAGGTCCTTCGGGTGAGGTCTGGAAGATCGAGGACAACATTGACGAATTTGTGGCACTCGTTGCCAAGGTACTCTCGGACGAGCCTCTCTTTTTCCTGCTCAATTCCTACACGACGGGACTTTCGCCCCTGACGATGAGCTATATTTTACAGCTTCGCCTCGGCCGTCGCTTCGGCGGCAAATTGGATGCAGGCGAGCTTGCGCTTCCCGTAACGCAGACGGGCGGCTTCTTGCCTTGCGGCGCAAGCGTGAGATGGTCGGCAAAATAAAAATGAAAACGGTGCTTAATTATGAGTGAAGCCTTTATCAAAATTGAAAATTTAAGCTATGCTTACAGCGAGGACGAGGGAAGAAGCGTCCCCGTGCTTCGTGATGTTTCGCTTGAGATTGAGCGCGGTGAATACGTGGCGATCCTCGGCCATAACGGCTCGGGAAAATCTACGCTTGCCAAGCTTTTGAATCTGATCTTGACGCCCACATCGGGACGCATTCGGATCGACGGTATGGATATTACTGCGCCTGATCTTTCGGAGGATGACCTTTATGCGCTTCGCCGCAAGGTCGGTATGGTATTTCAGAATCCCGACAATCAGCTCGTTGCCACTATTGTGGAGGAGGACGTAGCCTTCGGCCCCGAAAATCTCGGTCTGCCGCAGGAGGAGATCCGCCGACGCGTCGACGAGGCGTTGGCTACGGTTGGTATGTCGGAGTACGCCGATCATGAGCCGCATCGTCTTTCAGGCGGACAGAAGCAGAGAATCGCAATCGCTGGCATTATTGCCATGCTGCCCGAATGCATGATCTTTGACGAGTCTACGGCTATGCTTGATCCCGTGGGACGCAAGGATGTGTTAAAAACCATCGAAAAACTGAATCGCGAGAAGGGAATTACCGTTCTCACCATTACGCACTATATGAACGAGGCGGCCAAGGCCGACCGCGTGATCGTGCTGGACGACGGTAAAATTTTAGCTGAGGGAACCCCGGCTGAGATCTTTGCAAAGCCGGAGCTTCTTCGCAGTGCGGGACTTGACGTGCCGCAGTGCAGCGCACTCGTGGAGGGCTTGCGCGATGCGGGCTTTGCGCTTGCGGGCGACTGCTATTCTCCCACGCTTTGCGCCGACGTCATTTGCCGTTACCTTGAGGAAAAGAGGTCGTGAGTATGACAAAAATTGAACTGGAAAACGTTTCGTACGTATATAGCAAGGGTACGCCCTATGAGGTCAAGGCGCTTGACGGCCTAAGCGTCGGCATTGAGGCGGGAAGCATTACGGGAATTATCGGGCATACGGGCTCGGGAAAATCCACCTTCGTTCAGCTTCTTAATGGTCTTGAGAGACCGAGCGAGGGCCGTGTGCTTCTCGACGGTAAGGATATTTGGGAGGATCCCAAGGCCATCGGCAAGATCCGTTTTCGCGTTGGTCTTGTGATGCAGTATCCCGAGTATCAGCTTTTTGAGGAGACCATTCGCGCGGATATTGCGTTTGGCCCGAAAAATATGGGACTCGATGAAAAGGAGATCGAGGAGCGCGTGCTTATGGCGGCCGATTTCGTCGGTCTTGAGCGTGAGCTTTTGGACAAATCCCCCTTTGACCTGTCGGGCGGACAGAAGCGCCGCGCGGCCATTGCGGGCATCATTGCCATGAAGCCCGAGGTGCTGGTGCTGGATGAGCCGGCGGCGGGACTCGATCCGCTTGGCCGAGACGCCATTTTCGGAAGTCTTGTGAAATACCGCAATGAGACGGGAGCAACCGTAATCATCGTCAGTCACAGTATGGAGGATATGGCTCGTTTTTGTGAGGACGTGATCGTTCTGTCACACGCCAAGCTTGCGATGAAGGGAAAGTGTAGCGAGATCTTCTCGCGTGCGGATTTCTTGACGGAAATCGGTCTTGACGTCCCTGAAATTACGCTTTGCATGAAGCTGCTCGCGTCACGTGGCGTGCCGGTAAGCGAAGGCATCTATACCGTCGAGGACGCGGTAAAGGAGCTCGCTCGCCTGTTGTCGTAAAAGGACTCGATACGAAAGAAAGGTCTTAATAAGGAATGAAAAATATTAGCTTCGGGCAGTATTATCCGGCGGAATCGCTCATTCATCGGCTGGATGCGCGCGCCAAGGTGATCCTGACGGTGCTTTACATCGTCTGCTCGTTTTTATGTAAAAATATCATAAGCTTTGCTCTTCTTGCGCTTTCGGCGGTGCTTTTGGTGCTTTTGAGCAACATTCCGCTTCGTGCGGTCTTGCGTTCCATTCGCCCCATTATTTTCGTGATGCTCTTTACCGTCGTTCTGAACATTTTTTGGACGAAGGGGGAGAAGCCACTCTTCTCGTGGTGGATCCTTACGGTGTATCCCGAAGGTATCTACAGTGCACTCTTTATGCTGATACGCATTTTGTCGCTCATTATCGGAACGAGCATCTTTATGACCTATACCACCACGCCGATCGCGCTTGCCGATGGAATGGAGCAGCTTTTGTCTCCCCTCAAAAAGATAAAGCTCCCCGTGCATGAGTTTTCGATGATGATGACCGTGGCTCTTCGCTTTATTCCCACGCTCATTGAGGAAACCGAAAAGATCATTGCCGCGCAAAAGGCGCGTGGTGCCGATTTTAGCTCGGGAGGACTCATTAAGCGCGCAAAGGCGCTCATTCCCATTCTGATCCCACTCGTGATCTCGGCCTTCCGCCGTGCTGACGAGTTGGCAACCGCCATGGAGTGCCGTTGCTACCGCGGCGGAGACGGACGCACCAAGCTTCATGTTTTGCGTTATTCGCCCCTCGACTTTATGATGATGATCGTGGTCGTTCTTTTGGGCGTGATATTGGTGGGATTTAATCTGCTTTCCATCGGCTATTCCATGTGAGGAGATGGTACGATGAAGCTATTTTTAAGGCTTTCGTTTCTCGGGACGGCTTACTGCGGCTATCATGTGCAGGAGAACGCCCCGTCGATACAAAAGGTGCTGAACGAGACGGCCGAAAAGGTCTTTGGCTTCCCCTGCGATATCGTAGGATGTAGCCGCACCGATAGCGGCGTTCACGCGGAGGAGTTTTGC